>JBDIWM010000031.1 GCA_039638595.1 Atribacterota bacterium | reverse complement strand
CCTTCCCTTCTAAAAAAACTTTACCCGTATGTCTGCGAAGACCAAACAATCCTTCCGCGAAGGTGGTACGCCCCGAACCCACCAGTCCAAAAATCACCAATATTTCCCCCCGTGCAATCTCTAAGCTCACATCTCTCACAAAGTTATCGACTGAAAAACTCTGCAAAACCAGAACCGGAACGACTTTCTCTTTTTGCACAATACTCTCTACTCCTGCTTGTTCTCCCCAAGCCTTTCCAGTCATATGAATAACAATGTCTCTCTCGGTTAACTCTTTACCCGGAGCGGTGATCACCTTTCGCCCATCCCTTAGCACTGTGATACGATCTGCAAGCGCCAGAGCCTCGCTAATTTTGTGAGAAATAAAAATAACGGCTTTATTTTCTTCCTTGATCCCAAAGAGTAATTCAAACAATTGAGTGATTTCTTTTTCACCCAGAGCCGAGGTTGGCTCATCCAATAGAAAAACCCGTACCTGTGGTTTAGCAATAGCTTTAATAATTTCCACAATCTGCTGCTCAGCCACACTCAGCTCTTTCACCGTCGCCTGAGGATCAATTTTAAGGTTGAAACGTCGTAAAAGTTCTTCAGCTTCCTTCTTCAAAAGCTTCCAATCGATTCCCAGACCTTTCCTCTGCCACCGTCCTAAAAAAATATTTTCGGCGACGCTTAAATAAGGAACCAACGAAAGCTCTTGCTGTACCAAAGCTATACCTGCGGATATGGCATCCCGAGGAGTTCTAAAATCAACTTTTTTCCCTCCAATAATAATCTCGCCGCGATCTTTTCTGATAATGCCACTGAGAATTTTCATCAAGGTGGATTTTCCGGCTCCGTTTTCCCCAAGTACAGCATGAATTTCTCCGGGAAAAACCTCCAAACTTACCTCATCCAGGGCCTTTACCCCAGGAAATTCTTTGCAGATACCCTGTAATATCAGCAAAGACTCTCCCCTTCCTACCATGCAGTATAACCTCCATCCACGCTCAGCACAGCCCCTGTAGCATAGGACACCACATCCGAAGCAAGAAAAAGAATGGCTGCGGCGATTTCCAAAGGTGTTCCCAATCGATTGAGCGGTCTACCGCTTTCCAATTCTCGTCGCACCGCGATCGGGTTACGTTCTCTCGACAGGGCCTTCTCTACCAACGGAGTAAAGGTTGTACCAGGACAAACGCAGCTAACCCTTATCCCATACGGGGCAAGATCCACTGCACAGCTTTTGGTAATAGAGATAACCGCTGCCTTAGACAGATTGTAAATAATCTGATTTCGAATACCCACAATCCCGGCTTCAGAAGCCACATTAATAATAACTCCATAATTCCTTTCCTTCATGGCAAGTGCAGCATATTTGCTACACAAAAGAACTCCCTTGACGTTCACCGAAACCACCCGAGAAAAATCATCCTCTGAAAAAGAAAACACGTCGCCTTTTCGGTAAATACCAGCATTGTTAATGAGAACATCGATCTGACCAATTTTTTCCACTACAGAGTGAATTCCCGATTTCACTTCTGTTTCTGAAGAAACGTCAACTTTCAAAAACATTGCAGAACCACCCGAAGAAACGATTCTTTCCAAAACACTTTTTCCATTCTCTTCGTCGAGGTCAAGCAAAACCACAAAAGCACCTTCTTGAGCAAAAAGAAAAGCGGTTTCCGCCCCAATTCCCAAAGAAGCTCCGGTAACGATCACCACTTTATCTCTCAATCTCAGGTCCATTTTAAAAACCCCCATACAAGAAGGGCAGGCTTCAGCCTGCCCCCTTCAAGACTACTTTCCTTTTTCAGTGTATGCTTTTTTGATCATCTCCCAGTCAGTAGGCTCAAGCACCGGATTAGGATAAAACATATCCGCATTACCCTGCCACTCAATTCGTGGTCTAATATCCACAAATTGTGGAACCATATCCTTGAGTCCTAAAGCAAGCATCACCGCATAACGTGTTCCATACCAACCCCACTCAGGAAATCCATGCCAGGTCTCAGCAATCAATCTTCCTTCACGAATTCTTTCAACCGATTCAGGAGTTCCATCGTTCGTAAAAACTTTAATTTCTTTCCTGCCCAGTCGTTCACAGGTTAACATTGCCCCCAGACCCATTTCGTTCGAAGCTGCCCAAATAAAATCAAGGCTACCCTGAGGATTGGCAGACAAAATATCCTCGCTTACTTTAATAGCCTTTTCCCGGTTCCAGTCTGCAGGAAGAGTGGTCACAATTTTAACTCCCGGGAACTGGTCAATGACCGAATGGAAACCACGCAGCCTGGCTGTCGAAAAGAACCCACCCGCGATGCCTTCTATGATTGCTCCGGTGACTTTAATTTTGTCCTTAAGCCTTTCAATCGTTTCGGGAGTGTATAAATCCTGCCAGAACCTGAGATCCAGGAAAGCATCCACCGGAACGTCAACCTTTTCTCCCTCGCCCAGGATACCAGGACCTCCAAAGTAGTCAACGACCGCGTAAGCAGAAACTGTTCCCGCCACAGTGTTGTCGAAACCAATATAGCAATCGATATCCAGACCCTCAATCGGTTCAAGCAGGTTGACTACAATTACCGGTATACCTGCTTCTTTAGCTTTCCGCAAAGCTGGTTTCACTACTTCTACTTCGATAGGAGAAATAGCGATAACGTTTACTCTACGCTGAATAAAATCTTCAATGATGGAAATTTGATCTGCAAAGGCAGTATGCGAAGCTGGAGCTCTGGTTACGATACTCACTGGAATCCCATTACTGCGAGCCTCTTCCGCCGCCTTTTCGAAGAAATCGGTAGCAGTTTTAAAAACTCCGGTGATATCTGGAGGCGTCCATCCAATAACAACTTGGGGCATCTTCTCCTGTGCACTGGTAAAAACTACACTTAAAACTAGCACTACTAAAACAACAATCCCCACCAACGCCATGCCTTTTTTCACGTCCTTCATCTCCTTTCTGAAATTTCACAAAAATCACCATCCCAAAAATGAGATTCCTTTACAGCCCCCCCATCACCTCCACTTTCACCCTTCCCTTGTCTCCTCGAAAGCGAGACTGGAAGAAGTCCATTGGTATACCCCCTTCCGTGAAAGTGATGTTCTCCATAAGTAAGATAGGAGCTCCAACCTTTATCCCCAAAAAGGAAGCATCAACCTCATCGGCAACCATAGCTTCGAGTGCTATCTCTGCTCTGTGTGGTTTTAATCCGTACTTTTCAGAAAGCAAGTGATAGAGGGAACGATCGGACAGATCTTCCTTCAAAAGCTCAGGACAGAGACGATAGGGAATATGGTTTTGTACCCTCACCACGGGTTCATCTTCCACAAAACGAAGCCGCTCCAGAAAAATAATCTGATCCTGAGGGTCAAGGTTTAAAAAACGAGCAATTTTTTTTCCAGCTTCACGGATTTCCCGACGTAAAACTTTGGTTTTAACCGTTAAACCATGCTGTGCCATATCATCATAAAAGGTGACAAACCGCTGAATAAATCCATAATTAATCTTGGGTTTAGAAACGTAAGTTCCTCTTCCCTTTTCTCGAACCAAAAAGCCTTCATACACCAGGTCCTTAATGGCCTGCCTTACAGTGGGTCTACTGATTCCATATCGCTCGGAAAGTTCTCTTTCCGAAGGAAGTAAATCCCCAGCCTGAAAAGAACCATCTTCAATTTGTTCCTTAATCATCTCCTTCAACTGATAATAAAGAGGAATGGGAACTCTACGGTTCAATTGCCTTTCTGCCACACTCACGCCCCCTTACGCCCTAAGGCAACACGTTATAAGGTATTATTGTATTTACCAGAAATCAGGAAAAATTAAACCACATTTTTCCTTCCCTGTCAACGATTATTCTCATCAACCTGCGCAATAGATATTGCTCAGAACAGGAAGTTATTCTTTTTCCCTGTAAAACGCAACGACCACGATAACAATAACCCCTTTGATAATCCACTGCCAGAAGCCCTGCACATTCATCAAGTTCAAGATATTATTGATGAGAGAGATGATGAGCACCCCGGCAATGGTACCAATAATACCCCCCTTGCCCCCAGCAAAAGTTGTACCCCCCATGAGCACAGCAGTAATCGATTCAAGTTCCATGCCCTGACCAATAAGTGGATCTCCTATTCCCAGACGACTGGCAATAAAAAGTCCAGTCAAAGCCGCCATACCACCGCTAAGAATATAAACCATCATAATAGTCTTGAAGAGGTTGACACCGCTGAGGCGCGCTACCTCTCTGTTCCCCCCCACTGCATAAATATGGAGTCCCAGAGAAGTTTTTTGCAAGAGAAACAAAAATGTAACGATGACCAAAATCCAGAAAATGAGCGCGAAAGGAACCATTCCAATCTGACCATTAGCAAAAAACATGAAACCCCTGGTTACCCCCCCTACCGGTTTTTTGGTATAAAGAAGAACCAAGCCCTGAAGGAAAGCCGACATGGCCAGGGTAGAAATGAAAGGAGGGACACGGAGTTGAGTAATTAAAAGTCCGTTCGCAACTCCTACTCCAATGCCCAGAGCCAGAATAAAAAGAACGATAGGAACCACCAGATGGGGATTCCCAATCATGATGCCCGAAGTGAGACAGGCAGCAAGGCTTACCAGAGAACCAACCGAAAGGTCAATTCCAGCCGACAAAATAGCTATGGTCTGCCCTATACTCAAAAGACCATACGCCACCGCCTGACGAAAAAGGTTGAAAATATTGTAAGAAGTCCGAAATTGGGGAGAAAGAAAGGAAGAAAGAATAATAAATCCAATCAAAAGCCCATAAATGGCGATTACATTTCGATATCGTTGCACAAGAGAAATTTGCATAGTTATCACCTTCGTTCAAGCTTTTGAAAGCCCAGCCGCATGAACCATAATCTCTTCTTCAGTCAACTGTTCCACGGAAGTAAATTCTTGAACAATCTTCCCCTGGTGCATAACATAAATCCGGTCACTTAAACCAATAACCTCGGGAAGCTCTGAAGAAATCATCAAAATTCCATTTCCCCGATCTGCTAATTCCCGCATAATTTGATAAATCTCAGCCTTAGCACCCACATCGATTCCCCGAGTTGGTTCGTCAAAAATGATAAGTTGAGGTTCAGTTGCCAACCACTTCGCCAGAACCACCTTCTGCTGATTCCCACCACTTAAAAATTTAACCCGTTGCTTCAAAGAGGGGGTTTTGATACGCAATACGTCCACCAGACGTTGAACAACATTATCCACAACCCGATCGTCGATAAATAGGATTTTTTTAAACTTATCAATAACAGGCAAAACCGAGTTTTCTCTTAAGGAAAGATCCAGACACAAACCCTCCTCTTTTCGATCCTCTGGGACATAACTAATTCCGTGAATGATTGCTTTCCGACAAGACGTCAAATGAAGGACTTTCCCGTTGACCACGATGTTCCCCTGGTAGTGCGGATAAATACCAAAAATAGTTTTGGCTAACTCGGTTCTCCCCGAACCAACCAGGCCAAAAAGGCCCACAATTTCTCCTCTGTGCACTTTTAAATTGATTTCCTTTAAAAGAGGGGGACAGGAAAGTTCTCTTAATTCCAGAACAGCTTCCCCCTTCTCTCTACCTCGAGGAGGGAAGGTTTCAGAGAAAGAACGTCCCACCATCAGTTTTACCAGTTTCATCTCGTCGAGTTCTTGCACTGGATAAGTACCCATACACTTCCCGTCTTTAAGCACAGTCACTGAATCAGCAATTTTAAAAATCTCTTCCAGACGGTGCGAAATATAAATAACCGTTACTCCTCTCCCCTTCAAAGAGGCAATAATCTGAAATAGCTTTCCCACCTCGTGTTCTCCCAGAGAAGCAGTAGGCTCGTCCATGATAACCACATCGGCATTCACCGAAAGAGCTTTGGCGATCTCCACCTGTTGTTGCTGCGCAACACCCAGCTCTCTCACCAGAGCATAAGGAGAGATCTCCGCCCCCAGTTGCGCTAACAGAGTCTGTGCTTCTTGAACCATCGCCTGATAATTTAAAAAAGGGCCTTTTCCAAACTTTTCCCTTCCCAGAAAAATATTCTGTACCACACTTAAATCTGGCAAAAGATTGAATTCCTGGTAAATGATACTAATACCAAGGTCTCTTGCCTGCTGTGTGTTCTGAATCACAACCTGCTTCCCTTTGAGATGAATACGGCCCTCATCTGGCTGCAAAGCTCCGGCTAGAATCTTCATAAGAGTCGATTTCCCAGCCCCGTTCTCTCCCACCAGGGCATGCACTTCACCTTTTTTGACCGAGAAACTTACTTTATCGAGAGCCACAACTCCAGGAAAGTTTTTGGTTACATTCTCAATCCTCAATATCTCCTGATCCATACTACTACTCCTCCTTTCTGCCTGGGCCCAAAGACCCAGGCAGAAATATCCCATCCTTAGCGCTTCGGAAGCCACTCTTCGGGCAAACGGCTATCCATGAAAAATTCATCCGGAAGATCCATTCTCACGTACTTATCCAGATTCTCCTTGGTTATGATTACCCTCGGAACATCGACATAGCGTGGCACAGGAATACCGTTCAAAATATCGATGGCTTTTTGAACCGCTATTTGCCCCTGCCAGGTGGGAAAACTCACCGCAACTCCCTCAAAACCCATTTCTTTCCACATCTTAAGATAACGGTTCATATCCTCTCCAGTTACTGGAGGAATGGGTCTTCCTGCGTCTTGAAGCGCTTCTATCGCTCCGGAACCTTGCAAGGCACTGTCTGCCCAGACACCGTCAATTTGAGGATATTTCTGAATCATGGTCGCCATAACCTGTTTTCCAAGCACTGGTGACCATTCGCAGTACTGCTGTTCCAGAACTTCGATACCAGGATTGGCATTGAAAACATCCATTGCCCCCTTCAACCTATCTTCAGCCGGCCCTGCTCCAGCGATACCACTCAGCAGGACCAATTTGCCTTTGCCATTCAACTTCTCCACCAACCATTCTGCCATGACCTTGCCCATTTCGTAATTGCTTGACTCCACAAAAGTGACATATGCATCAGTGGTAACTTTTCGGTCCACAACCACCACCGGTACACCTTTCTCCATGGCCTTTTCCACTGCAGGATTCAAAGCTGCCTCGGTCGCCGGAGAGATAATCAAAAGGTCAATGCCCTTTGCCAGAAGGTCTTCTACGTCCGCCAACTGCTTGGCCGGGTTATCCTGAGCATCAGTATAGAGAAATTCTCCAATTTCAGGGTGTTTTGATATCTCGTACTCGACATGCTTGGCAAAAAACACCCGCCAGCTATTGGAAATCGAGGCATTACTGAAGCCGATCTTCCAAGGTGGAGGAGTAAAGTACATTTTGGTATCCACCAATTTCTTATCCGCATCTAAGTACTGGACCCAGTCTTTGGCCAAAGCCAAAGAACAAACACCAAGAACCATCAAACCTACCATCATCACTACAAGAACTTTCTTCATGCTTTCACCCCTTTCGGAAATATCCAATTACACATTCGATTTCCTTCTCAACATGTGAAAACACATGTCCCGGTTTCGATCACCCCCTTTTCTAACCAGTTAATCTAACCTCTCTCCCAGATAGGAATAAAATGCCACAGAGATTGCAATGATCAATCCTTTCACAATCTGCTGAAACTGGTAGGGAAGACCAGCCAAAAGTACCATATTAAAGACAATGGTCATAATGAGCACCCCAACTACTGTGCCCCCTATGCCCCCTTTGCCCCCAGCAAGAGATGTTCCACCTACAACCACTGCTGCAATGGCATCCAGTTCATATCCCCTTCCAGCCCAGTTATCTCCAAAGCCAAGATATCCCGCCAAAATCAGTCCTCCAAAGGCAGCAAACAGTCCTGACAGGACATAGGTGCTGAGCACCACATTGGCTACGTTAACACCTGAAAGTTGAGACGCTCGTCGATTAACACCTATGGCATAGATTTTCCGCCCATAAGCAGTTTTTCGAAGTATCAGCGCGAAACATCCCGAGAGGAGAAGAAATATGATTACCGAAGCCGGCAAAAATCCTATACCCCCTTTGCCTAAGAATCGCACAATAGAAGGAATACTCCCAAAAGGGGCACCCTTGGTATAAACAAACCGAATCCCCTGGAAAATAAGGGCTGTACCCAGCGTAACGATGAAAGGAGGTGCATTTCTTCTGGTAACGATAAGCCCATTAATTAGCCCAGCCAGAACCCCAATTCCAAGGCAGAAAGCAGTAACAGGTAAAACCAGGTGGTTTTGCCCCCTCATAAGGGCTGCAGCAAACACACAGCTTGTGGCCATGATAGAACCGATGGAAAGGTCAATACCCCCCACCAGGATTACCAAGGTCTGTCCAATACTGACAATACCAAGTGCAGAAGCCTGTTGAAGGACATTAAAGATATTTGCCGACCGGTAAAAAATAGGAGAAATAATTCCTGCAACGACAAAAAGCACCACGAGTACTATCGCAATACCGTATTGACTTACAAAACTCTGCCATTCTACACGAGCAACCGACGTCGATTTCATAAACCCACTCAAAACCGCTTTCCTCTCGCTCTGTTATTCCAAAACTTCTTTCACCCGTACTCTTCTTCCCTCGACAGCCGAAACAAGTGCTGCATCCAAAACCGCTTGACATTTCAGTCCATCATAGAAGTTTGGCTCTGGCTGACCACTGCCCTGGAGTGCCCGGAAGAAGTCAGCAAACTCATGAATAAAGGTATGTTCATAACCGATAATATGTCCTGGTGGCCACCAGGCCGAAATGTAAGGGTGCACTTCTTCAGTAACTAAAATTGTCTTGAATCCTTGATTACCCATTTCATCCCGGCGAGAGAAGTACTGTAATTCGTTCATCCTCTCAAAATTAAATATGAGGCTCCCTTCGCTTCCATAAATTTCAAAGTAGTTATAATTCTTTCTTCCTGGAGCAAAACGCGTAGCTTCAAATGCACCAAGAGCCCCATTTTCAAAAGTGACAACAAAGAATGAAGCATCTTCCACATTGACTTCGCCCATCCCCTGACCGCTCCGAGCGGTCAACATGGTACTTAATTCTTGTTCCTCAGCCGGAAGTTTCCTGTGCTTAATGAATTGAGCTGTCATACCCATGACGCTTTCAATATCTCCTACCAGATATCGGGCAAGGTCCACCATATGGGAGTTCAAATCACCATGGGGCCCAGAACCGGCAACTTCCTTACGGAGCTTCCAAATCAGCGGGAATTCCGGATCGACGATCCAATCCTGGAGGTATGCAGCTCGAAAATGATAAATTTTTCCAATTTTTCCCTCTTCAATGAGTTTTTTGGCATAGGCAATGGCTGGAACGCGACGATAATTAAAGCCAACCATATGCTTTACTCCTGCTTTTTCCACTGCTTCAACCATTTTCTTCGCTTCTTTTACATTCATGGCTAAGGGTTTTTCACAGAAAATGTGTTTCTTGTTTTCTGCAGCAAGCACCGCAATGTCACAGTGGGTATTGGTGGAAGTACAGATGTCAATGACTTCGACATCGTCCCTCATGACTACTTTCTCCCAAGAAGTCTCGTATTCCTCCCATCCCCACTTTTCGGCAGCCTGTTTGAGGGGCTCAAGATGGCGGCCACATATGACCTTCCGTACCGGTAAAACATCAAGGTCAAAGAAAAAATTAAGGTCAAAGAGGGCATGACTGTGAGCTTTGCCCATAAACTTGTACCCAATCATGCCCACATTAATCGCTTTCATCGCCACCCCCTCCTCATTATTATTTTTTCTCAGGAACCAGAGCTTCGATAACGATGATCCGCAAATCAGTATCACCGATATTTCTGAAAGAGTGGTAACTCCCATTCTTGGTGAGGCACACATCACCTGGTTCCATAATGGTGGTTTCATCATCAACCGTCATTTCACCAATTCCCTCAACAACGTAATAAAGTTCCTCGTTTCCAATCTGTTCATGTCGGCCAATAGAAGTTCCCGGCGGGAGAGTCGTTTCGTGCATGAAGGAAATGGAACTGTCAAAATCATCCGGAAAGCCAGGAACACCTGGGAGTCTTGGTTCATACCCCAGAAGCTGCCGTACCCGGATTGTGCCTTCACCGCCATGGCACCGATCAACTGTTGTTTCGGGAACATTCTTCCTTCCTCTTTTAATTAACATCGAAAGCACCTCCTCCTGTACAGTGGTATTTACCTATTAACCATAGGATAACGTCTCCATTTTACCACAACCTTACAGTTTTTGCCAACCGGAAATCTCGGGCGAAATAAAAATTTTCAGTAATTCCCGATTTTCCTTTCCTTCCAAAAGAGCCTTTTTGAGGTCTTCCAGAGGGACTTTTAAAGAAAAAAGAGGGGTGGGATTGATTCTTCCAAACTGAAGGAGAGTAATGGCGTCTGGCCAATCGTTACCGACTCCGGCACAGGAACCCACCATGCTTCGTTCCCCCAAAACAAAGTCAAAAGGACGCAACCTCATGATGTCCTCTTCATTAGTAATGCCAAACGCTGCGAGTCTACCACCAGGCCTTGTCATGGCCAGAGCCATCTCGTAGGTTACCGAAGTCCCTACCGATTCAATGACAAAATCAGCTCCTCTTCCCCCGGTGAGGTCTTTAACCCTGGCAACTGGCGATTCGGAGTTGATATCCACCACATAATCCACGCCCATTTTCCTGGCTGCTTCCATTCTCCCCTTGTGTTTTCCCACCAGGATAACGGGCGCTGCCCCCTGGAGCTTGGCAACTTGAGTATGGAGGATACCCAGCGTGCCATCACCTAAAACAGCTACGCTACTTCCTAACCTGATGTTCATCGCTTTCGCTGCATGGATAGCACAGGAAATCGGCTCAACAAAAGCTCCCACCTCGTAACTGACATTATCAGGAAGTTTATGAACCTGTTGCGCTGGTGCTGTAACATACTCAGCAAAAGCTCCATCAATGTGGATACCAAGCTGGCGGAAATCCGGGCAGGTTAGCTTTTGCCCTCGGCTACAGTAAAAACATACTCCACAGCTTAAGTTAATATCAGCCGTAACCCGATCCCCCACCTGTACGGTGGAAACATCCCGACCCACTGCTACCACTTCCCCCGAAAATTCATGCCCTGGAATAAGAGGAAGACAGTCTTGAGAATACTTGCCAATGTAAATGCTATAGTCAGTACCACAAATACCACAGGCTTTTACTTTGATGAGCACTTCCGAAGGGCTTATCCTGGGAACCGGAACCTCTTGAATCTGTATCACCCCTGGTTTTTCCACCACCGCTGCTTTCATGGTTTCAGGAATCATTCTCTCCACCCCCCTAAACTCGAGGAACAATCGAAATGGCATCAAAGGGACAGATCACTGTACACATGGCACAGCTTGAACAGTATTTTTCATCAACAAAAGGCGCACCATCGTGCATCGAAATCGCTGGACAGTACGAAGCAGCACACTGACCACACTGCGTACATTTTGCCTCATCAATTTTTGCCCGGTAGTAGTAAAATTCAACCTCCATCGACGACTTCAAATACTTTAATCCCAGACCCCGGAAATCCTCGATTGAATGGTAACCACACTGCTTCATATACCCCTTTAGCCAATCATTACTCTTTCTGATAAACTCGATTCCATTCAAAACGATACCAGTCAGCGTCTGGCAGGCTTTCGCCCCCAGCATAATGGCTTCCACAATATGCTCGGGAGCGGTAATTCCACCTCCGGCAAAAGTATCAATACCCGGGATGTTTTTACTGATGAGCGCCGTAGCCTTATACATGCTAAAACGGAGCATCGGACCCCCAATATCAGACAGAATATTGGCCTGGTCACTCACCCCGGGATACTTGCCTCGACCCTCATTCCAAATGTCAGGGGGAGGAACCACAAAGTATTTGTGCGTGGTCACCACAAAGCGTGCCCCTACATTTCTGGCTTCTTCGGTAAGATACAACATCCGTGGGTAACCAACCTCTGGAGTCAATTTAAACCCAACTGGCAACGAAGTGGCGTTCACACATGCTTCCAAAACTGGCAAAAAGACTTCTGGGGCAGCTCCCATCATCATACCCCACTTTGCCTCAGGTGGCAGGTTTTTAGCGTCAAGATGGCACATCGCCCCCACTGGGCACCCAGTGTTCAGCTCAATAATATCCGGTTTTATGGCGTCAACCACCCTTTTGACCTGATCCGCCCACTTTACCGGATCCATATCATGGACCAGGACCTGAGCAATAACCGGGACATTTTCGGGAAGGGTGGGTCTCAGAGTATCCATGAGCTCCTTCGCCCAACTTACATAATTGAAAAGATTTTTCGCGGTATAAATATGGGCAATAACCTCCCGGTGCTGAGAATCAAGACCAACTTTCATCCATCTTCCCACATAGTTCTGAGAACCGAATAACGCTGGAAAGTCTAAATTCTTCTCAGCTTCAGTGGGTTCACCAGGAACCAAAGCCGGAATATAAATATAGCCAGCTCCTGCTTCCACGTATTTGGCGAACAACTCCGCCGCTTTTTTACCTGGAAACCAGGGTTTATCCAGATTATGAGGAGATACCCCAAAAGGGGTCCTCATGGTCACTCCTGCCAATTGCGTGGAAATGTCAACCATGTGCTCCATCGTCTTTCCTCCCTACTGGAACAAGATATCTTTTCTCCCCTCGTACGGGGCCTTAATGAGCAACGGCTTCAGAAAATCAATGGTTTTTGTTGCTCCATCATCTCGACTCATGGTTACATCTTCATGTTCATAACTCAAAACGTAGTCATACCCAACCAGAGCAAGCTCGGTAATCACTCTCTTCCAGGGAACCGAACCCCACCCAGGGATGCGGAAACGAAAACCTCGATCAATCCTCGTCCAGGGACCAGTAGGGATGAGGCCATCCCTCCTCACATTATGTTCCACAATTTCTCCATCCTTGGCATGAACGTGATAGATTTTATGCCCCACGGCTTGAACAAAATTGACCACATCAATACCCAGGTAAATAAGATTGGCGGGATCGAAGTTAAAGCCCCATGCCTTCTTATCCTTCATGAGTTCAAGACTCTTCTTAGCCGTGTATATGTCATAAACCAGCTCGTTAGGGTGTGGCTCATGGCCAAATTTAACCCCGTATTTTTCAAACTCATCCAGCACTTTACCCCAGCGTTCTACAAAATGTCCTTCCATTTCTTCCCATCCCTTGGAATAGGGCCAGGGGAAAAATCGGCCAAAATTTTCGCAACCGATAAACCCACAAACGACCGGGACCTCCAGAGCGCTGGCTGCCTGAGCAGTTTTTATCATCCGTTCGATTCCGAAACGAATCTTTTCTTCCGGCGTTCCGGCAAAAATGGCATCGGTATCCTTACCATGAGGTCCCAAAATTAATTGACCCTCAGGGTGGTTACTCAAAGCTGAAATGAATAGTCCCCGGTCATGCACTGCCTTTTTAATCCTTTTCACATATGAGGTATCCTGAATCACAAGGTCTACATCAAGATGGGGACTTTCCTTAAAAGCTGGAATCTCTACCGCTTCATATCCCCATCCCACAGCCCTGTCAAGGACTTTTTCCAGAGGTTCGTTCAAATAATTGGCTGTAAAGAAACCGATTTTCAATTTGGTCACCCCTTCCTAAACTTCTAGCTTAATATGTTTCCACTCCAGGTATTCATCTAAACCATGGACCCCAAGTTCTACCCCTATACCACTTTCCTTCCATCCTGGATATGGAGCGTACAGGCTATCAGGGTTGATATTATTGACGGCTACCGACCCAGACTCCAGTTTTTCAGCCACCAGGAACGCTTTTTTCATATCTGAGGTATAAAGATAACTCACAAGACCATATCGCGTGCTATTGGCTTTGAGGATGACTTCTTCAACATCTTTGAAAGTATCAATGGCTACAATTGGACCGAAGGGTTCTTCCACCATAATTTTCATGTCTTGAGATACATTGGCGATAACGGTGGGTTCAAAGAAAAAGCCTTTCTGCAATCGAGGTTCAGTCGGTCTTTTCCCCCCACAGATAACTCTACCACCTTTTGCCAAAGCATCATTTACAAACTCTTCCATCCGGCGCAAACCTGCTTCGTTCACCATGGGTCCCACATCAGGTGTAGGGGTATCAAAAGCACCTCCAAGGACCAGCTTCCGGGTCTGTTCCACAAACATGTTGAGGTAATCATCCTTAATGGCCTCTTCCACAAAGATTCGATTGACCGAGTTGCAAATCTGTCCCGCATTCCGGAACGATCGCTTCACCCCATCCTTGACCGCCCTGGATAAATCTGCATCCGCAAAAATGATGAAAGGAGAATGCCCACCCAGTTCCAGAATCAGCCTTTTTAGGGTTTTTGCCGAAGCTCGAATAAATTCTTTTCCAGTTTCAGTAGAACCGGTAAGCGCTACAAGCCTTACCAGGGGATTCGAAAAGATTTCTTCGCTGATTAAGGCATTATCACCATTAACCACATTCAAAACACCTTGAGGTAAACCAGCATCGTTACAAGCTTTTACAAAAGCTATGGTGGAAAGTGGTGTTTCTCGAGAGGGCTTTACAATGACCGTGCACCCTGAAGCTAAAGCAGGAGCCACCTTCCACGAGATGAGACTCACCGGATAATTCCAGGCCGCCACCGCAAAGACCACCCCTATTGGTTGGCGGATCGCGATGCTTCTTAGATTAGGAGCACTGGGTGGGGGTACTTCCCCCAGAATGTTTATCCCCAAGAAAGCATAGTATTCGAGACAATCGGCCGCACCCAGGACTTCCCTCTCCGCATCGGGCAAAGCTTTTCCCTGTTCCTGCGCTAAAAGTTTGGCAATTTCTTTATGGTTTTCCCGGACTAAAGCAGCCGATTTGAGAAGCAAGCGACTTCGCTCTATCGCCGGTTTCCTAGACCAGGATATAAAGGCTTGATGAGCTCCATCAATCGCCTTTTGGAGTTGCGCTCTTGTAACTTTTGAAACTGTAGCGAAAACTTCCCCCAAAGATGGGTCAACAACCTCGATAACGCCTTCCCCTTCCATCCACTCTCCATTAATAAAAGATTGATAATGAATCACCTCTATGCCCCCTCTCTGTATTTCCCAAAGGCCTCCTGGAAAAGTTCGTGAAACTCCTTAAACAGGGAATAATGTTTCTCGTAGATTTCCCGACAAGAAGAGTTTGGTGAAAAGCGCCGGCGAACTTTAAGCCACCTTTTTTCAAAGGAATCCACACTTTCTCCAGTGACTCCAGAAAAAGCGAGCATCGCCGCTCCCATAATTCCACCTTCGGACTCTTCCAAAGCAACGATCTCTTTACCATAGATATCTGCTTTTATCTGGCACCAGAGGTCACTTCTTGCTCCTCCTCCAATAGCATTCATTTGCCTAATTTCCCTCCCCCAGAGTTTTTCAATTTCCTCCAGACTCATTTTTAAATCAAAACTGACCCCTTCCATGACCGCCCGGGAAAAGTGACCTCGACGATGTGTGGGAAGAACCCCAAAGAAAACTCCCCTGGCCCAGGGAGAACCAAACAGTCTCTCCCCCAGAAGGTAAGGAAAAAACAGTAAACCCTCCGAACCTTCCTGTACTTTTCCAGCTTCTTCGTCAATCAAAGAATACGGCTGTAAACCCATTCCCGGGAAAGAATAGAGCGCTTCTCGCAACCAGTGGACACTTCCTCCACCGCTATCCAGGATGCCAAAGCTAATCCATCCTTCTATAGCGTGGTGGAGATTCATAAGTCGTGGAGTTAAAAGAGGAAACGGCGTATACACAGAAACATCGGCAGCCGTGCCGGTAACATCACAGGATTTTCCAAACTCAACCATACCTCCACCAAGAAGAAGGCAAAGCATGTCACCAGCACCACAGATTACCGGGATTTCAGCCGGTAACCCAAGTTCCAAGGCAACATCTTTCCGAATTTTACCAATCACCTGTGAAGAGGAGATAATTGGCGGGAGTTTTTCCCCATCGATACCAAGAAATGAAAGTAAATCCTGACCCCAGGACTTACCTTTCCAGGAAAAAACAAATGTGCCAGAAGCTTCAGAAAAGTCGGTATACCATTCTCCGGTTAAGCGATAGTTTAAATAATCCTTGGCTGTCAGAAAAACCCGCGTCCTTTGGTACACCTCGGGTAGATTGTCCCTAATCCAGCAGATTTTGGGGCCAATCCAATTAGGAATAAGAAGATTTGCCGTTTTTTCGATTTGTTCTTCCCAAGACATATCCCCCTTAAGTCTTGCGCATATTTCAGCCGAGCGTTTATCACACCAGATGGGCACTCTATCCATTAATACTTCTCCGTTATCTCCAAGAGGAATGGCGGCATGCATCTGGGCACTGATGCCCACAGCTACAATATCGAGGTCTAACCCAGATAAGAGCACTTCCCGAATGCATTGACATGAAGCGAGCCACCACTCTTCCGGGTCCTGTTCTGCCCACCCAGGCTTAGGAGAATAAAAATGGAGAGTCCTTCCTTTTATCCCCACAATTGTTCCACTTTCATCCACCAGAGCCGCTCGGACACTCTCTGTGCCAAGATCCAGAACCAGGACAACTCTTTGCTTCATTTGTCAATCCTTTTTTACCGTTATCCAGAAATAGCTCAGAGGAACGGGAAAGGGATTCTCTGCTCGATGAAAACCGGAAGGAACGTAAACCACATCCCCACTTTCGATTTCAAACCGTTCCTGACCAACTTCCATAACGCCTCTACCAGAAGTAATAAAATACACTTCCTCAAGCGGGGGGTGTTCATGGCCACGGGTACTACATCGGGGATAAATCACCGTATACCCCACGTTCAATCTTCCCGAAACAGAATCGCTTTCGGTAAGCAACATAATTGTGTCGCGAATAACGTTGTTTCCCAATACCTCCAGAGCTTCACCAAAAGTGTTCTTTCCCCGGTCAAGTTTACCCTGATAAAGGTTCACTTTTTTGTACCCAGCCAACGGAATAAACCTCCTTTATTTTTTTGGTCTCCCTTCGAGATATACTTTGTACTCGTATTTGTCGGCCCTGATTACCGAAACAACCATCTCCAAGGGAGTTCCATCTTCAAGGTACGTAACCCGTACAGTGTGAAAAAGGGGGACCTTCTCCGGTACCTGAAGGAGATCTGCCTCCAAGGGTCCACTAAGGTAGGCTTCGATTTTCTCCACCGCCTTATGCAATCTAAGGCCATACTCCTTCTCCAAAAGCTCATACAGACCCTTTTTGCGCAAAATTTCCTTTTTGGACTCCAAATCGGGAACCATTCTGGCTAAGAGATAATTGCTCATAAACGCTACTGGAACACCATTGGCAACCCTGGTTCGCTGCACAAGATAGACTTTTTCTCCTTTTTCCAAACCAAGTGCTGCTGTAACCTTGGAAGGGGCAGAAACGAGCTCTACAGTAAGGCTTCCGGTGCTGACTTCTATCCCCTTTTCTCGAAGGGTTTCGGTAAAAGAACTGATATAATTCAGGTTTTGAGCTGTTTTAGGCTCCTGAACAATGGTCCCTTTCCCTCTTTTTCGAAATACCAAGCCCTCCTTCTCTAATTCCCCCATGGCATTGCGAATGGTGGTACGGCTTGCCTGAAAACGTTCTTCCAGTTCTTCCTCTGATGGTAATACATCGCCAACTTGATAAACGCCGCTTTCAATTTCCTCTTTAAGTGCTCGATAAATCTTAAAATAGAGAGGAACCTCGGTCTCAGCCTTAGACATATCACATTTCCTCAACAAATAGTAGTTACTTATTAAATCAATTAATTACTACTTTTAATGATAAAATGTACCCGCTTTTTTGTCAAGAGAATATAATTAAAAGTTAGGATTAAGCCAATAAACTTCTACTCAGCAATACTATCTATCTTATACTGAATTCTCTGAAACAATAAGAACTTTAACGGGGTAAAAGGTTACTACTTTTGATAAGAAAAAATCCCTATACTACCAATATTTTTGAGGACAAATGAAGGATAAATAACAAACAGCAGGCTTTCCCTCAAAAGGTGAGCATGGAAGAGCGGACAAAAGTCCTGGGTGTTCCTCGACAATCACCCAGGACTTTGAGTTTAAAACTCCACCACTTCGATTTCCAGAATCCGAGCCATATTTTTCAATGCCACCCGGTGATGGCCCGGGAGAATCAGAATGTGGTGAGAAGGTAAGTTTTCCATGAGTCGATGACCATCAGGAACTCTGATAATGCCTCCATTCCGACAATCAGAGCCAGGATACTGGACATATCCCTCAAGGGTTCCCTCAATGACAAAGAGTTTTTCCAAAGTTGCATCAAGCTTAACCAGCGTAACCGGTCCCTCCAGAAAACGAGCATCGATAGCGTGAGCATTGTCGTCCACTATAGCAAGCACCTTCGGCTTCGCAACCCAACTTGCCGCAAAGGCAGGAGGCATGAGACCGAAATATCCGCAATGTGCAATGAGCAGGTGATTCTCGGGTTCCTCGACATCGGGAAACTTCTCAATCTTTTCATGTTTTAGGGCAGCTTTTCCCATGAGAAAAGGGTAAACATTACTCATCATAATCGGCTGGCGAAGCGCTCGATAAACAAGAAATTTGGTGATCAGAGTAAGAAGGTCCCCTTCACAGGCCCAGATGAGTTCTTTTTCCTCAAAAAGCATACACCAGGCGAGACAGGGCGTGGTATCAGAGTAGAAAGACTCATTCAAGCAATTCATCCCAGCCCCTTTGATAGTCGGGTCTTTTTCGATTTCTTCCTTAAGGGCGATATACACCTTGACCGCACTCAGAATCGCCCTTTCAGGGAGTCCCTCCACCCCTAAGTCCCAATTTTTCCAGACCTCCTTTGCCTGTCTATCGGGGATATTTTTTGCTTTTTCTCCCAGAAGCTTAAAGCTTCTCTTGAAAATCTGAATCCCGAATTTTTCCCGTATTCTTTCACTACATTCGTTTTCCCACCAGAAAAAACGCTTGAAAATGCTTGCCTGCATCCCTTCACCCGGGTTATCCTGAAAGAGAAGAAAGGAAACCTCCTTCATTTCTCTTCTGAGCGAAAGACTCCGGACAATACCCTTGGTCAGCTCAAGAGTGTAGGGAGCAAACACCTGCAGACCCTTACTCCTTAGATAACTGACGATTTCCCAATCCCACATATTCACCATCCCAAATTCGGACGTAGCAATAATAACGGGAATAGGAATGGCCTGAATTTCCTCCACTCTTCGATAGGCATCACCCAGAACCTGAGGAAAAAGCGCTGCATCCCCTTCAGGAATAACATCACCCAAGGGACGTGGTTCTACAATATCCGCTTCTTCTTGAAGGAGTTCTTTGAGGGTTTGAACCTGAGTAATGAATTCAGGGTCATCCCCTGACCGAAAATAAAGAGGGACGAGTTTTGCCTTCATAGCCTGACCTCCTTTATCTGCGATGATAGTTCTATTGTAACCTGTCACCAAATTTTGTATAGAGGAATCCCTGCACGAATTTTTTTAAGGACATCCCCAGAAAACCCTCAAGATTTTCACTTGACTGCCGATATATAATTGAGAACGACAGAAAATGAAAAGGCAAACTTCCCGAAAGGGAAGGACGCAAAGCCGACAGGCCTACAGTGTATCCACCAAGGTGGCTGGGTTGCCAAGTTTCTGTAAATTACTCCACTCTTGTCCAAAACAAACAGAATTGAGAAGGAGGAAGAAAAATGACAAGAAAGGTCGGCTTTCGTTCTCTTCAGGCTCGTCTCGTTTTTGTCATCATCGCAGGTGTTATTGCCTCAGCTCTGGTCATCAGCGTATTCAGCCTCTCTGCGTTGTACCAGGAAACATTGAACCAACGAAAGGCATCAGTCCAATATGTAGTCGAATCGGCAATTTCTCAGATCAATTCGCTCTATGAGCGAATCCAGAAAGAAACCAAAACCGAGGAAGAGGTAAAACAGGAAGCCCTTTTCATCCTTCGCCACCTCCGTTATGAAGGAGATAACTACGTCTGGATTAACGACCTCAGTCCCACAATGGTCATGCACCCCTTCAAAACAGAAATGGAAGGCCAGGACCTTGTAAACTACAAGGACCCTAAGGGGAAAAAAAGTTATTTGTGGAAATGGTCCGGGTATGTCAGGAAAAAGGAGAGGGATACGTCGATTACGTCTGGCCCAAACCAGGCAGTGACCAACCAGTTCCTAAGGTTTCTTATGTCAAACTCTTTAAACCCTGGGGGTGGATTATTGGTTCCGGTGTCTATATCGACGACGTATACACCCAATTTAGAAACACGATGTTCAAGATAATCCTGGCAACCATCATTGTAGCCGTTATTCTCACCATCGTATCCTTCTTGCAAAGTAGAGCCATTGCTCAACCCATCCACGTTGTTGCAAATCAGGCTGAAGGTATCTCGCGGGGTAACCTCGACATGGAAGTTAAGATCGTAGAGACCAAGGATGAAATTGGAAAACTCACCGGTTCTTTTAAAACAATGCTCGAAAATCTCAGGGAAATCGTCATTAATATCACCAATACTTCCCATGAACTTTTTTCTTCCAGCGAAAATCTTTCCTATTCCATTGAGGAAGTCGCCAAAGCCACCGAAGAAATTGCTCAAACCATTGCTCAGGTCGCTCAGGGATCCACTCGCCAGAGCGAAGAATTGAATGCCATCGATGAAGAGGTCAAAAGTATCGCCCAGCGTGCGGACCGACTACTGGAAGCCAATGAACGAAATCTCCAGGCGGTGCGTGCTATCCAAGAACATATGCAGAAAAATACCGAAGCGCTTTCGGTAATTGAAAAAACTTTAGAAAAAACGTTCGAAGAATCAAAGAACGATAAAAAAGAAGCCGAAAAAGGAAAACACTCTTTAGAAATCCTGGGAGAAAATATCGGCACGATTTCTCAGGTTGCTCAGGAAGTCGCCCAGGCTATCGACGCACTCAACACTCGTTCCAAAGAGATTGGCAAAATTGTCGACCTCATCACTGGCATCGCTGAACAAACCAATCTTTTGGCCCTCAACGCAGCCATTGAAGCTGCCAGAGCCGGCGAAGCTGGACGCGGTTTTGCCGTAGTGGCTGAAGAAGTACGAAAATTGGCCGAAAACTCAGCCCAGGCTGCTGACCAGATTGCTCACCTCATCGAAGAAATTCAGAAAGATATGACCCAGACCTCAGCTAGCATGAACCGAGCTCAGGCTCAGGTGGAAAAAGGAGTAACACAACAAAAAGAGGTCAATCAGAATTTTGAAGCAATCATTACCTCAGTAGACCGAACCCTCCACGAGATTACGCTCCTTTACCGGGAATTGCGAGAGGCACAGGAAGTTCTTCAAAAAACAGCCCAGGAAACCGGAGGAATCGCCAAATCGTCTCAGGAAAATACCGAAATCCTTGGTGAGATTGTGCAGGCGCTCAAGAATATCGCCGATAAAATCGTTTCCACCGCTTCCGTTGCCGAAGAAAATGCCGCCGCTAGCGAAGAAGTCTCAGCTTCAGCCGAGGAGCAGAACGCTTCTCTTCAGGAGATCAATGGTGCCAGTGTCTCATTGCGCAAAATTGCCGAAACACTCACGGGCCTCACTCGGAAGTTTACAGTTTCAGAATGAAATCTTGACAATCACCACAAGAAAAACTATGGTTTTTCTCA
Source organism: Atribacterota bacterium (assembly GCA_039638595.1). Taxonomy (NCBI): domain Bacteria; kingdom Pseudomonadati; phylum Atribacterota; class Atribacteria; order Atribacterales; family Candidatus Caldatribacteriaceae; genus Candidatus Profundicultor; species Candidatus Profundicultor thermophilus. Next base: position 3,372 of record JBDIWM010000031.1, on the reverse strand, counting down.
AAAAGGAGGAATCACAGTCAATGAATTTTACCAATCGATGGGAAGTCGTCAATTTCATTGTCGAGAAGAGAATCATCGCCATCATTCGTGCCCAGAATTCTACCTCGCTTCTGAAAGTGGTCGAAGCCCTCAGAGAAGGTGGCATAGAATGCATCGAAGTGACCATGACCACCCCTGGAGCTTTGAAAATCCTGGAGGCAGTACGAAGTAAAATGGAGGGAGTGCTTTTTGGGGCAGGAACCGTCCTTGACCCTGAGACCGCTCGCCTCTGTATTTTAAGTGGTGCTCAGTTTCTGGTAACGCCTTCGCTCAGCTTTGCTACCATTGAGGTCGCACACCGCTATGACATACCCATCATCCCCGGCGCCCTCACCCCTTCAGAAATTCTTGGTGCTTGGGAAAAGGGTGCTGAAGTGGTGAAGGTTTTCCCTGCCTCTTCTTTAGGGCCTCAGTATATTAAAGAACTCAAAGGGCCTTTTCCCCACATCAAACTCTGTCCTACTGGCGGTATTACCCTGGACAACCTCCGTTCCTTTTTACAGGCAGGGGCAGTCTGTGTGGGAGTTGGTGGGTCCCTGGTCCAATCTCGACTTATTCAGGAAGAAAAATGGGAAGAGCTTACAAATCTTGCCCGAGCCTTTCGGCAGGCCTCTTGCGGAGAATAAAAGATTGAGCCCCCTTTGCTCAAAGGGGGCTCAATCTTTCGCCCAGAGCCCAAGTTGTCGCCGACGCGCTTCTTTTTCTAACGCTCGGAATCGCTCGGTGTATTTCACGTTGGGGGGAAATGTCGCCACTCGAGCATACCCATTTGCCACCAGCCATTCATTCACCATCAAACCGTCCACATAGACATAGGCGAGCAATCGACCATAACGATCCCGCTTCTGGACATCAAATTCCAAAGTAACCCTTTTTCCTCCCACGAGTTTTCGATTAGCACGGTAGGCTTCCTCGGCATAGTACTCGGTCTTGCCTCGAGAAGAACGTAACTCAGGTGTATCTACACCAATATACCGTACTTTTTCGCCACTGGCAAGTTTAATCGTATCTCCATCGATAACTTCTACGACGACATATGTCCCTCCCCCACGCTGAGAAAGTGCGTAGAAAATAAAGAAAAGAAGGACAATAAAAAGATACCGCCATAAACTGTACTTTACCTTCACCTATACCACCCGATACAATGGCTCTTTCCCCTCAAGGACATGAACCACATTCAAAGCAGCGATTTTCCCCATCTTTACATTCGCCTCTTTCGTGTGTGCGGAAACATGAGGGGTAACCAAAACATTTGGAAGAGTCAAAAGAGGACTTTCAAAAGGTGGCTCAAAACTGAGTACATCCAATCCCACTCCGGCGATACGTTCTTCCTTTAAGAAACGATACAACACCTCTTCATCAACCAGTTCACCCCGTGCCGTATTAATCAGAAAAGCATCCTTCTTCATTAAGGAAAGAAGCCTTTCGTTCACCAGGTGTTTGGTTTGCGAAGAGAGGGGAAGATGAAGCGTGACAAAGTCGGAAAGGCGAAAGAGTTCTTCCAAATCAACCTTGGTAAAATCTGGATCTTCCACAAAGGGGTCAAAATAAATCACCTTCATCCCAAATCCCAACGCTCTTTTTGCCACTCCTTTACCAATTCTCCCTAAACCAACAATACCTAAGGTTTTCCCTTCAAGCTCGCTCCCCAGCAAAGGCGCACTCCATTTCTTGTTCCGCACTTGCTCTAAAAGCAACTTCATATGTCGTGCACAGGAAAGGATAAAAAGAAAAGCCATATCGGCCACGGATTCGGAATTGGTCCCTGGAGCATTGGCTACCACTACACCTCTTTTTCGAGCTCCTTCAAGGTCAATGTTATCCACTCCGATACCATGCTTCGAAACCACTCTGAGATTAGGACACGAGGAGAGCACCTTCTCCCCAATGCGATCCACCCCCACAATAACTGCTTCGGCACCTCCAATGAGACTTGCAACTACGGACTCATTTTCTGGTTCAGGGTTACTTTTAAAAGTAACCGATAACCCTGCTTTTTCCAGAATCTCTAAGGGTTCAAAAGAAGCACGACTAAAAGAACGAGCTAAAACAACAACCTCGGGCATTTTTCTTACACCTCCCAATCTCACCCCCTCCTTTTTTCAGCCTTTCACATTCAAATTTTTAAGAACGAAAATTCAAAATCGTATCAATAATAGCATTAAATCAAGTGCATAAAAAGTACAAGGATATACAAAGATATGCTGATAGAATCGACTCTCGGGAAAAACGCGATTCTCCTCATTATGGATGAAATCAGGATTGGTGAATGTAACTTCAGGTGTTGTCAGTTTCCGGCACAAATCGATAGCATATCGTTTTCAACAGGATACGGAGAAAACGACAAAGTGGGACGAGAAGCTTTGAAACGGGCTGGATTACAGCAGAGAAGGCCTATGTTGGGATAACCACAAACCCAGGCTTATCAGAAACATTCCCAGAAAAAATTGCCAGTGTAACGGTTCACGAAAAAATATCCAGGCACCAACTACGCCCACGACCTGAGTGAGATACTGATATGATGAAGTTCGAGCTGCCCCTATTTCTTTAAGACCCTTCATCCAGATTAAATACGACACCAAAGAGGAGAGCACGGTACCGTATAGGAGAACCAGAATAAGAGTCATGTGAAAATTACCTTCATCGATGCGGGAAAGGTCTCGAAAACAGATGGGAAACATGGTCACAAGGCCTAAAAGGATACTCCAGGTACCACTTTTGAGGGGGGAGTATTTCAGCACGGCTTTTTTACCAAAATACGAATAGAGCCCCCAGCATAAGGCGGCGATGAAGGTGAGAGAATCTCCCAAAAATATACCGGAGGAAAAGCGCAATGCACCTTGAGGAAGAACCAGAAACACGACCCCCAGAAAACTTAAACAAACACCCAAGAGGTTAATCCCCCTCACCAATTCTTCTTTACGGAAAAAGGTTATAAGCGAAACGACCATCGGAGAAATTGAAAGGATTAAAGCCGAATGGGAAGCAAGACTCAACTTCAATCCATAGCTCCAGAGAGGCTGATAGACCCCAAATCCCAAGGTGCCAAGAAAGAAGAAATATGGGACATCACGCCAGGATACCCAGGGATTTTTTTCTAAAAGCAGAAGAACCACAAACATCAAAAAACCACTCAGTGCAAAACGAAGAAAAGCAAAAGCAAGTGGGCCTAAAGTTAGAACTCCCACCTTCATAACACTGAAATTCAATCCCCAGATCAGAGAAACAAGAGAAAGCCACAGATGCGTTTTAGAGATATTCATAAAAAGAGGTTATAAATGCAAGTCAAGGGGCTAACAGACCTACGTAGCCCCTTTTGAAAAAACACTTACT
>JBDIWM010000030.1:22516-25084 GCA_039638595.1 Atribacterota bacterium | reverse complement strand
TGCCGGGATACAGAGGTCAAAAAAGCTGGAGAACAATCTCCAGCTTTTTTGTGTTTTTGAGGGAAAAATGAGTGAAGGAAAGACACTGGTTAAAAATACGATATTAATTGGTTTTGGCACGTTTCTCTCCCGGATAAGTGGTTTAGTGAGGGAGGTGCTCATCTCATCGCTCTTTGGAGCGACCTGGATCACCGATGCTTTTCTCATTGCCTATACCATTCCCAATCTCCTGCGGAGGCTTTTTGCCGAGGGCGCTCTGAGCACTTCGATTGTTCCCGTTTTTTCCCCCTATTTTGTGGGAAAGAAGGAGGGGAAAAATCCCCAGGATTTTGTGGCTGCGGTGTTTACCGGTTTCAGTATCGTAGTGGGGTTGATTTGCCTTCTGGGAATGCTCCTTGCTCCCTGGATTGTGAGGGGAGTGGCTATTGGTTTTCGCAGTGATCCTTCCAAGGTCCTGGTAGTGGCTGATTTTACCCGGATCATGTTTCCTTTTCTCTTGTTCATTTCCTGGTCGGCTCTGGCCATGGGAGTGCTCAATACGGTCCAGGTTTTTAGCTGGTCTGCTCTGGCCCCGATTTTTTTCAACCTGGGAACCATTTTATCGCTCCTTTTTTTACGCTCTTCTGTGCGTTTTTATGCCTTGGCATGGGGGGTGGTTCTGGGAGGCCTCTGGCAGTTTTTCTTTCAGCTTCCCCCGATGTACCGGAGAGGATTTCGACTCCGGATTAAGCTCGACTTTTTCCGGGACGAGGGCTTTCAACAGGTGGTGGGTTTGATGCTCCCGGTCACCTTTTCCTTAGCGATTTCTCAGCTCAATACCCTGGTGGATCGAGTTATCGCCTCTTTGTGTGAAGAAGGAGCGGTTTCAGCCCTTTATTTTGCGGACCGGCTGATGGAATTACCTCTGGGTGTTTTCGGTATTGCTCTTTCCACAGCGATTTTACCTTCACTTTCCCAAAAGGCTTGCCAGGATTCCCTGGAGGATTGGAAGGGAGCATTGTGGCAAGGTGTTCGCTTCATCCTCTTTATCATGGTACCGGTGAGCATTTTTCTTCTGGTGTTCAATGCCCAGACGGTCTCGGTGGTCTATCAGCGGGGTGTTTTTGGGGGACTGGCCACCCGGATGACGGCTTCGGCACTCTTCTTCTATACTTTGGGATTGCCCTTTTTCGCCCTCACCCACCTTTTTACCCGGGCTTTTTACTCACTGCGGGATTCCAAAACCCCGGTCAAAGTGGGTGTAGCGACGGTCCTTTTCAATATCGCTCTGGACCTTATTCTGGTTCGACATTTAAGCTTTAAAGGCTTGGCGCTGGCCACTTCGTTAGCAGCCATGGGAAACTTTGCCGCACTCTGGGTGCTCATGGAGAAGAAATACTGCCGGCTGAGTTTGCCTTTTCGGGTGGGCTTCTGGTATCAAAAGGTCATTGTCCAGGGGGTGATTCTTGTCCTTTTTGCGCTTTTTTTGGTGAACGTCCTGGGGGAAGGGTCAGGACGGTTTTCCCTCTTTCGCTTTGTACTCCTGGTCATTGGTTTTGTTCTGGTTTATCTTGTTTTGGGGCTGGTTCTTAAGGTGGGGGAACATCGGCTGGTCGTCAGTCTGTGGCAGGAGTTGCGGGGGAAATTCCGAAAATAGATGGAGGAGAGCGCTGTGTACCGTATCACCGAAATCAGGAATTTTGGGATTATTGCCCACATCGATCACGGGAAGTCCACCCTGGCGGACCGGATTCTGGAAATCTGCCAGGCGGTTCCCAAAGAGAAGATGCGAGAGCAATTTCTGGACCGCATGGACCTTGAGCGAGAACGGGGTATTACCATCAAAGCCAAAGCGGTGCGGCTGCACTACTTTTCCAAGGTTCAAAACAAAACCTTCGTTTTGAATCTTCTGGATACCCCTGGTCATGTGGATTTTAGCTATGAGGTCTCCCGGGCTTTAGCGTCCTGTGAAGGGGTGTTACTTCTGGTTGACGCCTCCCAGGGGGTGGAAGCCCAGACGCTGGCCCATGCTCAGGTAGCCCTGTCTCTGGGGCGTACCATTATTCCGGTAATCAATAAGATTGACCTCCCTGCGGCCGATGTGGCACGAGTGGAAAAGGAGATAGAAACCATTCTGGGGAAGAACCATTTGCCGATCATGCTGGTGAGTGCCAAACACGGTACTGGAGTGGAAACGCTCATGGAAAAAATCATCGAATTCATTCCCCCTCCTCAGGGAGAAGAGACCCCCTATTTGAGGGCTCTGATTTTCGATTCCCTGTATGACCCCTACCGGGGGGTGTTGCCGTTTGTGCGGGTGATGGATGGAGAAATCCGCAAGGGGATGAAAATCGTGATGTTTTCTACCCAGAAGGAGTTCGAAGTGACCGAAGTGGGTGTGTTTGTTCCCGAACGTAAAGAGGTGGAGCGTCTGGGTCCTGGAGAGGTGGGATATATCGTCTGCAACATCAAGAATATCCAGGATAGCCGGGTGGGAGATACGGTTACTTCGGCAGCGTTCCCGGTGCGGGAGCCAATTCCTGGCTACCGAAAGGTGAAACCGATGGTATTCTGTGGTCTTTATCCGGT
>JBDIWM010000030.1:0-22506 GCA_039638595.1 Atribacterota bacterium | reverse complement strand
TTGAACGATGCTTCTTTGACCTTTGAAGCCGATTTTTCAGAAGCCCTGGGGTTTGGTTTTCGCTGCGGGTTTTTGGGGCTTCTGCACATGGAAATCATCCAGGAACGAATCGAACGGGAGTTCGGAGTGGAAGCGGTGGCGACGGCGCCTCATGTGGTGTACCGAGTGTTGACCAAAAAGGGAGAAGTGGTGGAAGTCAAATCCCCCCGAGACTTTCCCTCGTTATCAGAAATTGAGGAAGCCGAAGAACCGTATGTGGACGTGAAGATTGTGGTTCCTTCCCCATATTTAGGTGGGATTATGGAGCTCTGTCAGGGTCGCAGGGGTATTTTCAAAGACATGACCTTTCTCGATGAAAACACCGTCTTACTCTCCTATGAGCTTCCCATGGTGGAAATCCTCCTTGATTTCTATGACCGTCTGAAGGCCTTAAGTCGTGGATATGCGAGTCTCGATTATGAATTTCTGGGATATCGTCCTGCCCGGTTGGTGCGGGTCGATATTCTGGTGAACAAGGAGCGGGTGGATGGTCTGTCATTCATTTCCTGCGAGGAGAATGCTTCGTCTCGAGCTCGAGAACTGGTGAAACGCCTGAAAGAACTCATTCCTCGCCAGCTCTTTGTGGTTTCGCTCCAAGCGGCCATTAGCGGAAAGGTGATTGCCCGGGAGGATATCCCAGCTCTGCGCAAAGATGTGCTCCAGAAGTGTTACGGGGGCGATGTGACCCGAAAGAGGAAACTTCTGGAGAAGCAGAAAGAAGGGAAAAAACGGATGAAAGCTGTAGGCAAGGTTCGCATCCCCCAGGAAGCATTCCTGGCAGTCCTTCGCAGCGATCAATGAAGGCGCTTTCCGTTTATATTCACATTCCTTTTTGTGTTACGCGCTGTCGGTACTGTGATTTTGTTTCCTACCTATGGCAGGATCGCTTTCAGGTCCTTTCCTACCTGGCCTTCCTTTACCAGGAACTTTGCCTCAGAGTGGAACGCTATGCCCTGGCGGGGAGGACCGTGGAAACGGTCTATTTCGGTGGTGGTACCCCCTCGCTTCTTGAGCCTGAGGCTATTGCCTGGGTACTCAGGGCCATGAAAGAGTACTTTTCCTTTTCTCCCCGTGCCGAGATTACTCTGGAAATGCGGCCACAAGAAGGTGATGAGCGGAAAATTGGGGATTTTCGTGGGGTGGGGGTCAATCGCCTCAGTGTGGGGGTACAGTCTTTTACTCCAGAATATCTCCTTTTTCTGGGCCGGGATACCCCCAAAGAGGTGCTCTGGAAAACGCTTCATGAGACTCGGGGGCATTTTCGCTACTGGAGCATGGATTTGATATATGGCCTTCCGTTGCAGGACTTAAGCCGCTGGCAAAGGGACCTGGAACAGGCTCTTACTTTTGCTCCGCCTCACCTTTCAGTGTATAACTTAACCCTTCATTCCCAAAGTCCCCTCTTCTGGTTTTTCCGTTGTCATAAACGCTTATTTCCCTCCGTGGAGAACGAGTCAGTCCTCTGGGAATGGACCATGGTGCGCTTGAGAGAGGCAGGATATCGGCAGTATGAGATTTCCAATTTTGCCCAGCCTGGGGATGAGTGTCGGCATAATCTCCGTTACTGGAGTGACCAGGAATATCTGGGTCTGGGGGTTTCGGCCTGGTCGTATCTGAAAGGAGTGCGGGAGCGAAACACCAATTCTCTCAAACGCTATGTGCAGGCGTTGGAGAAACATACCCTCCCGATTGCATTTCGGGAGGAGCTTCCTCCTTTCCGCAGATTGGGGGAGGTGATGGTCATGGGGTTACGGAAGGGCGAAGGTCTGGCGATGGAAGACCTTGAGGGTTATCCTCCCTCTATGGTAGCGGAGAAACTGAAAACCGTAAAGCGTTTGGTACAGGAAGGTTGGTTAGACCATTCTGCGGGGCGGTATGTACTCACTCCCCGAGGGATTGTTCTGGCCAACCAGGTTCTCGCTGAACTTATTGATTAATGAGCCCAGATTGTGGTATGGTTAATCCATGATTCCGATACGGGATGAATTGCCAACTCGCCGGTTTCCGGTGGTTACAGTTTTGATAATCGGGTTGAATATCCTGATTTTCTTTTGGCAGGTACTCTTTGGTGGTTCTTCGGACCAGTTCTTTTTTCAAATTGGTCTTGTTCCGGCGTTTTTGTGGGGAAGAGCAAGACCTCTGTTGGGAGTCTTAAACCCCCTTACGACTCTTTTTACCTCCCAGTTTGTGCACGGGAATTTGTTCCATCTTCTCTTTAACATGCTGTATCTGTGGATATTTGGAAACAACGTAGAGGATATCCTGGGTCATTTCCAGTTTCTCTTTTTTTACCTGGCTTGCGGTTTGACCGCAGGTTTGGTCCATGCGCTGATATTTCCGAACTCCCTTTTGCCGGTGGTGGGAGCCAGTGGAGCCATTGCCGGAGTGATGGGAGGGTATCTGGTGTTTTTTCCCTATGCTCGGGTGGTGGTGATGGTATTCTGGGGATTTTTTGTCCAGTTTGTGCGGGTCCCGGCGCTGGTGCTTTTGGGATTCTGGATTCTCTTACAAATCGTCTACGGGCTTTTTTCTCTGGCTTTTCCTAACTATGGAGGAGTAGCCTGGTTTGCCCATCTCGGGGGATTTGCGTTGGGAGCGCTATGGAGTAAAATAGTTTCGGTGCGTCTCTATCGGCATTCCTACTGGTAGCGGTGCCCGAGGTGAGAAACACGATGCCACGTGAGGGGGAATCACAGTGCTGGTTGAAGAAATTATGTTGCCAGAAATTCTTTCCGTCAACGATTTTGACCTTTTGCGGGATGTGTTGCAGTTTTTAGCCCGCAGAAAAATGAGCGGGGTGGTGGTGGTTGACCTCGAGCAAAGGCCGGTGGGTTACTTCGTTCTGCAAAACTTCTTCCAGCAACTCATGGAAGAGGCCCAAAAAGAGGTAGCCTTGACCGGGAGCATTTTTGCTGCCCTGCGGAGTAAGCTCAAGGATCTGGCGAATCGGGAAATATCAGAGTTTATGGAGCGGAAGTTTGAGTACCTTGAAGCAGAAGAGAGCGTGGAAGATATTTTGGACCTCTTTCTGCAGACGGGTCTTGAGCTGGTGCCGGTGATTAAGGAAAATAAGATGGTGGGTGTGGTGAGTCGGGTCAAATTTCTGCAATTTTTACTGGAAAGCAAATAAATGGAGGTGGATTCTATGAACAAAAAGACCATTCGAGATATCTCAAAAGAGGAACTTAAGGGGAAGAAGGTCCTGGTCAGGGTTGATTTCAATGTTCCTCTGGATGAGCAGCGGCATATTACCGATGATACCAGAATTGTGGAGAGTCTTCCCACAATTCGGTTCCTTCTGGAACGGGGTGCCAAGGTGATCCTCGTTTCCCATCTTGGGCGTCCTAAGGGAAAACCCAAAGACGAGTTCCGCATGGATCCGGTAGCCCGAAGGCTGGAAGAGTTGTTGGGAAAGAAGGTGTACAAGGCCAACGATTGCATCGGTGAGGAGGTTGAAAAGTTGGCCAACGCCCTGCAGGAAGGAGAAGCACTCCTTTTGGAAAATGTCCGTTTTTACGCTGAGGAAGAAGCGAACGATGAAAACTTTGCCCGGTCCCTGGCCAAGCTCGCTGACCTCTACGTCAATGATGCCTTCGGGACTGCCCACCGGGCTCATGCCTCCACGGCTGGGGTTGCCAAGTTCCTTCCGGCCTATGCTGGATTTCTCATGGAGAAAGAGCTCGAAGCGCTGGGTGAAAGGCTCAATAACCCGGTGCGGCCATTCCTGGCCATTCTGGGAGGTGCGAAGGTTTCCAGTAAAATTGGGGTAATCAAGAAGTTGCTTCTCAAAGTCGATGCCCTGCTCATTGGCGGTGGTATGTCCTATACCTTTATCAAGGCCATGGGGTATGAGGTGGGAACCTCGCTTTTAGAGGAAGACATGATTGAAGAGGCGAAAAGTATCCTGAACATGGCCAAAGAGAAGGGGGTTAAGCTGGTTTTGCCGGAGGATTTCGTGGTGGCTCCAGAGGGGAAAGAGGGAGTGGAAACCAGTGTGGTGGCCTGGAATGAAATTCCTCCTAACATGGGTGGTTTTGATATCGGACCGAAGACGGTGGAAAAGTTTGGTCTTGAGGTTACTCAGGCCAAAACCATTTTCTGGAATGGCCCGCTGGGTTTGTTTGAAGTAGACCTCTTTGCCCAGGGAACGGTGGAGATCGCCAAGAAGGTGGCGCAGAGCGGGGCGGTGGTGGTGGTCGGCGGAGGGGATACCATTGCGGCGATTAAGAAAGCTGGGGTGGAAAAGCATATCACCCATATTTCAACCGGTGGAGGAGCGTCACTTGAGTTTGTGGAAGGGAGAACCCTTCCGGGAGTTGAGGTACTGCTCGACCGCTAAAAAGGGGTTTTAGGGTCCGGGAGCTCCTGGCAAATCTGGAGGATTCTCTGCCAGTGCGTTCCCGGCCAGTAGATTTTCTGGCAGTGAGGGCATTGTTTGAATTCTTCGAAACTCAGGGAGACGAAAAGGGGAACATGCGCCTTGGCTTTTTGAGGAGGAACGGGAAGGAGTGCTGCGTTACAGGAGGGACAGCGAGTGTGCGAAAGCCGGAGAGGCAATCCAAAGTGAAGGAGGATTTCTCTGAGCTGGAGAGTCAAAGATTCAGCCTGGACGAAGTACGCGATTTCTTGAGCTCTTTTAAAAAGGGCTTGGTCTTTGGTCAAAAGCGTTCGTCCTTCGAAGCGCGCTACGGCGATCAGGGTGTGGTCTTCTGCATGTCGGAAATACCTGGTGTCGTATCCAACGATGCGAAGCCAGCGGGCTAATTTTCCTAACATGCAGTCGGCAAGAAATGTTTGGTCGGTCATTTGGATTTATTGTACCACACAGTAAGGAGAGGGTAAACCTATGGTAAATACCAGACCACCGTATTTCTTAGGGATTGACATCGGTACCCAGGGCCTCCGGAGTGGCATCTTTGACGTTCGGGGAAACGTGGTGGCGCTTTCCTTCTACTCCTATCCTGAATACCATCCCCGACCCGGATGGGCAGAACAGGATCCTGGTGACTGGTGGAAGGCGACACAGGATACAGTACGGCGATGCATTTTTGAAGGGGAGGTACGTCCGGAGGAGATTGCGGCAATCAGTGTCAGTGCCAGTTCTTGCACGGTACTCCCTGTAGACCGTTTTGGGAACCCTAAGTACCGGGCGATTTTGTGGATGGATGTGAGGGCTTTTGACCAGGCTGAGCGCATCAACGCCACAGCTCATCCAGTTCTCAAGTATGCAGGTGGGCACGAGTCACCGGAATGGATGATTCCCAAAGCGCTATGGTTTAAGGAAAATCTTCCCGATGTGTTCACCAATGCTGACTACTTTGTGGAATCCCAGAATTGGATTGTTTTCAAACTGACGGATCGCTGGGTGACGTCGCACAATAACGCCATCTGCAAGTGGAACTATTGCCCGACTGAAGAGGGGTGGCCGGTTTCGCTTTTGCGGGAACTCAATTTTGAGGAACTACTTCAGAAGTGGCCCAAAGAACTCGTTCCCGTGGCAGAGAAGGTGGGGGAATTGAGTAAAAAGGCCGCATATGACCTGGGCCTTATACCAGGGACTCCCGTTATTCAAGGTGGTATTGATGCTTATGCGGCCATGGTGGGTCTGGATGTGGTTCACCCTCAGAGATTGGCCATGGTGATTGGTCCCTCCACCTGTCATTTGGCGGTTTCAGAACACCCCATTTTCAGTCCGGGTATCTGGGGTCCATATTATCAGGCGGTTTTACCCAATATGTGGATTCTCGAAGGGGGCCAGAGCACTACGGGGTCACTTATCCGGTGGTTTGTGGACCACTTTGCAAAGGAGGAATGTGGTGGTCCCTGTGAGTTGAAAACGCGAGAATTTGAGATTCTGGATGGCATGGTGGCGCAAGTTCCACCTGGTTCGGAAGGGCTCATTGTGCTTGATTACTTTCAAGGTAATCGCAGTCCTTATCAGGACCCTCTGGCCAGGGGCATGATCTTAGGACTTTCCCTCAGCCATACCAAGAAACACATTTTACGGGCGATTTACGAGGGGGCGGCGTATGGTACTTACCATATCCTGGAGACACTGGCTCAGAATGGTTTTGAGGTCCAGGAGGTGTATGTGAGTGGGGTTGGGTCTCGCAGTCGGTTGTGGTTACAGATTCATGCTGATGTCACCAACGTTCCCATTTACCTCACCACAGTGGAAGAGGCCAGCACCTTGGGAACGGCGATCTATGCAGCGGTAGGAGTGGGATTCTACGACACCATCCCGGAGGCGACGCTCAAAATGGTCCAGGTTTCAGGGCAAATCTATCCCAACCGACACCATCACGAGCGGTACCGTTTTTACTATGACCAGTATCTGCGATCCTATTTTCAGCTGAAAGAGATCATGCATGACCTTGCCACTCATACCAACAATTTCAAAAATTCCCGGAAGGAATAAAGTTTTGGGACTATTCCTTGACAATTCTCTGGCATTTATTTACAATTCACTGTGTCTTTGGGTTTTCAATCTGGCCCATGTACGGAGTGGGTGAAGTCAAAGGAGAAAAGGTCATGCAAACCAAAACGTATCTGCCATCGGTTCCGGAAATAGAAAAAAAGTGGTATGTGGTGGATGCCAAGGGGAAGGTTCTGGGAAGGTTGGCGACTCAGATCGCGAAGATTTTGATGGGGAAACACAAGACCATTTATACGCCTTCCTGGGACACGGGAGACTTTGTAATCGTGGTGAATGCCAAAGAGATTCAGGTAACCGGTAAGAAAAGGGAGCAGAAACTCTATCGCTGGCATACCGGGTATCCTGCGGGATTTCGGGAGGAATCGTTGGGAAAGCTCCTGGCAAGGAAGCCAGAGGAGGTTTTGCGGAGGGCGGTCTGGGGGATGCTTCCCCATAACCGCTTGGGAAGGAAGCTCATTCAGAAATTGAAAATTTACAGCGGTCCTTCTCATCCCCACGCGGCACAGAATCCGATTCCCTTAGAGATAAGGAGTGAATGAAGTGAGTTTGGCAATCAAATACTATGCGACTGGTAGAAGGAAGCATGCCGTGGCCAAGGTCTGGTTGACTTTGGGGAATGGAAAAGTCCGGGTGAATGGAAGACCCTTGCAGGAATATTTCCCCTGTCCGTCCTGGCAAATTCTGATTCAGAAGCCCCTGACCCTTACTGGAAGGGATTCCAGAATGGATGTGGAAGTCTTGGTAAAAGGTGGAGGATTGAGCGGTCAGGCGGGAGCAGTGGCTCATGGAATTGCTCGGGCTTTGCTCCTCGTCGATGAGAACCTTCGTCCGGTCCTGAAGAAAGCAGGGCTCTTAACCCGCGATCCCCGGATGAAGGAGCGCAAGAAATACGGGCAGCGGTCGGCACGGGCCAGATTCCAGTTCTCCAAGCGATAACCATATTGCCCCCTCTCTGGAGGGGGTTTTTTATTTCTCCCCTTTTGCTGCCCTCCAATTTGTCCTCTAAGGGGTGAGTTATGGTGCGGTATCCCCGTTTAGAGATTGACCTGAACGTAATCCAGAAGAATGTGGTAACCCTTCTTTGGCATTGCCAGAAGTGGGGTGTGAGGTCAGTCTTTGTCACCAAAGGGTTTTTGGCGGATTTTCCACTCGTTGAGATGCTCGTTGAGGCGGGGGTGCGAGATTTTGCGGATTCGAATTTGATGAACCTGCTGCGCATCCGGACGTTATTTGGGAAGGCTGTACGCCTGGAACTCATTCGCCTCCCCATGCGGGGAGAACTCGAAACCATCTGGGAGTATGGAATCATCCCTTTTGTGTCTCACTTCGGGGTGCTGCGGGAAATGAATGCGGTGGCAGAAAAGGGGCAAAAAAGTCAGCAGGTAATTCTGGCAGTGGAGAGTGGCGATGCCCGGGAAGGGTTTTTACCGCAGGAATTGTTCCTTTTGCGGGAGAAGATGCACCAACTCCCGTGGATTGAGGTCCAGGGGATTGGTTCCACCCTGGCCTGCCTCAACGGGGTTTTACCGGATCAGACCAGGATGCAAAAGCTTTTAACCCTCAAAAAGGAGTTACAAGAACAGCTTGGTGGTCGGAAAATTGGGCTCTCGGTTGGGGGGACCACCTTTATTGAGCTCTGGGAACGTGGAGAAGTTTGGGAGGGTGTGGATGAAATCCGTTTTGGGGAGGCCTTTCTCTTTGGCAGTGACATCAGCCGTAAAAGGACCATTGACTGGTTGGAACAGGGAGCCTTCACCATCTGGGCGGAAATCGTGGAAGTGTCCTCCAAAGAGGTGGCGCGGGAATCGGTACGGGGCTTCGATGCATTTGGGAAAGCAGTTTCCACACCGACTCTCGGTCAACGAAAAAGAGCCCTTTTGGCCCTGGGAAAGCAGGATGTCGATGAAAACCAGTTATATTTCCTCGGCGAGGGTGTTAAAATAATAGGGGCAACCAGTAACTACCTGGTGGTGGACGTCGAAGAAAGCAAGAAAGACTACCAAGTGGGGGATGTGTTGGGTTTTCGTGCCGGGTACGGAGCGGTGCTACGGGCCTTTCTCTCCCCATATGTGGAAAAAGTATACCGAAACACAGGGGGAAGGTGTGGAAAATGAAGAACCGTTTCAGGGGAAAACATTTTCTGGATCTGGCTGATTTTTCGAAAGAAGAGATTCTTTTTATCCTGGAATCTGCAGAAGATCTCAAAAGAAGATGGATCTTGGGAGAAAACCCTCCGGTTTTGCGAGGGAAGATTCTGGCGCTCCTCTTCGAGAAACCGTCGTTGCGGACCAGGGTTTCTTTTGAAGTGGCGGCACGGCAGTTGGGGGGAGAGAGTTTCTACTTGGGCCCACAGGAAGTGGGTCTGGGGAAGAGGGAGGCCATCAAAGATGTGGCCCAGGTTTTAAGCCGCATGGTCGACGGAATCGTGGTACGGACCTTCGCTCACGAAAGCATTCTGGAACTGGCTCATTACTCGACGGTTCCGGTGATTAACGGTCTTTCGGATCTTCACCATCCCTGCCAGGTTTTGGGAGACCTTCTGACAGTTCAGGAGAAGAAGGGGAATCTGGGGATGAAGGTGTGTTTTGTGGGCGATGGGAATAACGTCTGCCATTCCTGGATTGTGGCGGCGGCGGTTTTGGGTCTTCACCTGACAGTGAGTACCCCCTCACGGTACCGACCCAAGGAAACCATCTGGAACTGGGCGCAAGAAAAAGGTCGGGAAAGTGGTGCAGAGATTGTCTACGAGGAGAATCCCAAAGAGGCGGTACGGGGGGCGGAGGTCCTGTACACCGATGTGTGGACCAGTATGGGAAAAGAACACGAAGCCGAGGAGCGGATTTCCTTCTTTACCCCCTATCAGCTGAATGAGGAGCTTTTGGGGAGTGCTTCGCCAGAGGCCATCGTGATGCATTGCATGCCGGCGCATCGAGGTCAGGAGATTACCGATGCAGTGATCGATGGTGTTCAATCGGTGGTTCTGGATCAGGCCGAGAATCGTCTCCATGCCCAGAAAGCACTTCTTGCGCTTTGTTTAGGGGTATAGGAGAACATTGGTCTTGCCAAGTGGTTTCTGGTACTACTGTATCGAGATTCTCATCATTTATTATGTTACCTATCATCTCATTGCCCGAATCAGGGAAACCCTCCTTTTTGGACCTTTGAAGGTTCTTCTGGTTCTTTTTGTCGTGGGAGGGTGGAGCAACCTCTTGGGATTCAAAGAGCTCCGATTTTTCTGGGAACTTCTGCTTTTAGGATACTTTGGAGCAGTGCTGGTGGCCTTTCAGCCGGAAATTCGGCGCATCTATTTTGGTCATGCCTATTATCGCCGGGGATTTCTCGCCAACTATGACCTTTTTTTGGAAGGAGAAAGTCGCGCGAAGTTTATCGAGGAAGTGGTATTAACCTGTCAGGCACTGGCACGAAAAAAGGTGGGGGCGTTACTGGTTTTGGAGCGGAACCAAAGCCTGCGGGACTTTGTTCAGACCGGTATTCCCATTGATGCCGTGTTTTCTTCGGAGTTAACCTTTTCCGTATTCCTGCCAGATTCTCCTCTCCATGATGGAGCACTCATCATCAGAAATGGTAGAATAGTGGCAGCGGGATGCATCCTACCCCTGGCTGATTCCAGCCAGGTGGATAAGTTGGTCGGTACCCGTCACCGGGCAGGGATTGGAATTACCGAGCAAACGGATGCGCTGGCGGTAGTGGTCTCGGGAACCACGGGGAGGGTTTCTCTGGCGGTTCATGGTAAAATGGCCTGGGATGTGGAGATCGGTGCTTTGAAAAAGATGTTGAAAATTCTTTATAAGAAATATGGAGAATAGGATGAAGTTTCTGGCACGATACTGGCGGAGAGGATGGGAGCGATTACGGCATTTTTGGCGTTATGACTGGAAAGTGAAGCTATGGGCGCTGGCGTTCGCCTTGAGTTTGTGGTTTTTTCTGTGGAGCGCGTATCGGTAAGGTTTTGAACGATACAGAAATTGGAGACAATCGGTTGGAAGGAGGAGTTTTCCTTGAAGGATCTGGACAAAAGCAAAATCCGCAACGTGGGTCTATTCTCTCATGCCGGGGCGGGAAAAACCACCCTGACCGAGGCCATGCTTTTTAATGCTGGCCTTATCACCCGTCGGGGCAAGGTGGAAGAAGGGAATACCGTTTCGGACTGGCAATCTGAGGAGATTAAGCGTGGCATTTCGATTGACCTTTCGGTGCTCCCGTTGCCGTGGAAAGGATGCAAGCTGAACCTGGTGGACACTCCTGGGTACGCTGATTTCGTGGGCAATGTGATTGGGGCCCTGCGGGCAGTGGATAGTGGCATGGTGCTTTTGTGTGCCGTTTCCGGAGTGGAGGTAGGTACCGAAAAAGTTTTTCAGTATCTTTCCCAGGAGGGGTTACCGGTTATTTTTGTGATCAACAAGATGGACCGCGAAGGAGCGGACTTTGAAAAAACCTTAGAGGAACTCAAAGAACGCCTTACCCCTAAAGCCACACCGGTATTCTTTCCCATTGGGAAAGAGGCCAATTTCCGGGGAGTGGTGGATCTCTTTTCGTTGAAAGCGTTTTATTTTGAGGGAGAGGGGAAAGTCAAGGAGGGATCCATCCCTGAAGAGGTTAAAGAAACGGTGGATTCCTTCCGGGAAAATTTGATTGAGAATGTGGCCGAAACCAACGATGAACTGTTGAATCTCTACCTGGAAGGTCAGGAAATTGATCCACAGGTGCTACGGCAGGCATTGCGACAGGCTATTCGGGAACGAAAAATCTTTCCAGTCTTGTGTGCTTCTGGGTTGAGTAATAAAGGTGTGGCTCTTTTGAGTGATTTTCTGGTCGATTTTGCCCCCTCACCGGAGGAGCGGGGGAGGGTCAAGGGAATCAACCCGACCACCCAGGCCGAAGAGGAGAGAGGATGTGACCAGAATGAACCTTTTTCGGCTTTTGTATTCAAAATTATTAGCGACCCCTATGTGGGAAAAATTGCCCTTTTCCGGGTTTTTTCAGGGAAAATTTCTCCGGAGGCCAAGCTGTACAATGCGTCTCGGGGGGTGGAGGAAAAAATTGGTCAGCTGGTCTTTTTACGGGGAAAGAATCAGGAACAGACCAAAGAGGTCACTGCTGGGGATATTGCGGCAGTGGCCAAAATCAGCGAAATCTATTTGGGTGACACCTTAGCGGACAAAGACCACCCCATTGTTTTCCCTCCCCTTACCTACCCGGAGCCGAACTATCTGGCGGCAATCCGGCCGCTGGGTAAAGGTGACGAGGAGAAGATTAGCCAGGCCCTCAGCCGGGTGTTGGAGGAAGATCCCACCCTCAAGGTCCAGCGGGACCCAGACACCAAGGAAGATATCCTCTACGGTTTGGGGGACATCCATCTGGATGTGGTAGTGGATAAGATGAAACGGAAGTTCGGGGTGGAGGTTGGTTTGTCGATTCCTCAGGTTCCCTATAAAGAGACCATCAAAAAGAACGCCAAAGCGGAAGGGAAGTACAAGAGACAATCCGGTGGTCGAGGTCAGTACGGTCATGCCTGGATTGAACTGGAGCCCCTGCCCCGGGGACAGGGATTTGAGTTTGTGGACAAAATCGTGGGGGGCGTGATTCCTCGCAACTACATTCCGGCGGTGGAAAAGGGCGTTCAGGAAGCGATGCAGGAGGGAATTTTGGCCGGGTATCCGGTCATCGATGTGCGGGTGACGGTGTACGATGGTTCCTACCATCCGGTGGATTCTTCGGATATGGCCTTTAAGATTGCCGGTTCGATGGCCTTCCGTAAGGGAGCATCCGAAGCGAATCCGGTGCTCTTGGAACCCATCATGAACGTTGAGGTTCTGGTGCCTGACGAGAATATGGGCGACGTCATTGGGGACCTCAATGCCCGACGAGGACGGATTCTGGGAATGGAACCACAGAATGGGTATCAGAAGGTGAAAGCGATGGTGCCTTTGGCGGAACTGTTCCGGTATTCGGTGGACCTTCGGTCCATTACCCAGGGACGGGGTTCTTTTTCCATGCGCTTCTCGCACTACGAGGAAGTCCCGGCGCAGATTGCAGAGGGTATCATTGAGAAAGCCAAAAAGGAAAAAGAAGTGGCCGAGTGAAGGAGATTTCTCTTTTCGTAGGTGTTGACCTTCTGGAAATCGAAGCCGTGCGCAATACACTCTGTCGATTCCGGGAACGGTTTTTAAACCGGATTTTCGTGGATGAGGAGCTTGATTTTTACGCTCATAAAGGAGAAAAGCGATTTCAGGAGGGTGTTGCGGCTCTTTTCGCCAGTAAAGAGGCGGTCAAAAAGCTCTTCCTCCAGAGGGGAGAAACCATTGGATGGAAGGCCATCCGGGTTCTCCATACCAGTTCAGGGAAACCGGTGGTGCAACTCTCTCCCCCCTTTGAGGGGCGATTCTCCCAGATTTCACTTTCCATTTCACATTCCCGCTTGGCGGTGGTGGCTGTAGCGGTGGCCTGGGGTGAGGAATGATGATTGAGCTGGTTACACCTCAAACCATGCAGCATCTGGAGCAAGAATGTGTTGAGCGGTTGGGTATCACGACCCGGCTTCTCATGGAAAATGCTGGAGGAAGGGTGGCTGAGGAAGCGGCATCTTTTGTTACGGATTTGGGATTGAACCAAGTATTTGTGGTCTGTGGAGTGGGGAATAACGGGGGCGATGGACTGGTGGCAGCCAGGCATCTGCGCAGTCGTTTTCGGAACCTGGAAATCACCGTTTACCTGGTGGGTGAGAAGGAGAAAATGACTCCGGATACCGCTGCAAACTATACCCTTTTTGCCGCCCTCGGTGGGTCAGTGAGGGAGGTGCGTGTGGCAAACGATTTGGAGTTTATGGAGCCTGCCCTCATCATTGATGCCCTTTTTGGTACGGGGCTCCGCAGAGCTCCTCAGGGAATCTTTGCCGAAGTTATTCGAAAAATCAATCAGTCATCCTGTACGGTGCTTTCCATTGATGTTCCCTCAGGTGTCGATGCCGGAAGCGGAATGGTCTTTGGTGAAGCAGTACGGGCGCACTGTACCGTCACCATGGGAAAGTGTAAACAGGGTTTGGTGCAATTTCCGGCACGGGAATATATGGGAAGACTGAAGTGTGTGGATATCGGAGTGCCCTTAAGCGATAAGGCCGATGCCTTTCTCCTTACCCCCCAGGATGTCGTAGCCTTTTTGCCGCAGCGGGACTGGAGTACCCATAAAATTTCCGCTGGGGTTTTGGGGATGGTGGCGGGGTCTTCAGCCATGTTGGGGGCTGGAATGCTCCTTGCTTTTGGTGCCTATCAGGTGGGGGCAGGAATGGTGGTCTGGCCACTTCCCGAAGAACTTGCTTCTCTGGTCAAATTGGTCTTGCCGGAACTGGTGAGTGTGGTGCTTCCTCGCCGATCCAAAACCCCAGAATTCCATTATGCGCTTTCTGATTTTTTAGCAGTAAAAGAGGCAGTAGAAGCCAGAAAGTGCCGGTGCCTGGCTGTAGGTCCGGGGCTGGGTGGAACACCTTCTACGGCCTTCTTTCTGGAGCGGTTGGTGGAAGAAATCCCCTTTGGTGGGGTTCTGGATGCCGATGCGCTGAATATCATTGCCCAAAATCGAAAGTGCTTTAAGGGAAAACTCTCCTCCTGGATTCTCACTCCTCATGCTGGGGAAATGGGGAGGCTCTTGGGGATTCCGGTCGTCGAGGTGAATCAAGATCGGATTTCCGCTTGTCGGGCCTGTGCTGATTATTTCCAGAGTGTGGTGGTGCTCAAAGGTGCGGGAACACTCATCGCCTCACCGGACGGTACGGTGGTGGTGAATCCCACTGGGGGTCCGAATCTGGCGACTGCGGGAAGTGGTGATGTTTTAACGGGAATGATTGGGGGGTTGAGGGCCCAGGGGTTGGGATTGTGGGAGTCGGCTCTTTGTGGTGTGTTTCTGCACGGGGTAGCCGGTGACCTCCTGGAAGAAGAAGGAAAGAAACACATTGTGGCTCGAGAAATCGCAGAAAAGGTGCGCGAATCAAGAAAGGTGATCGAAGGTGGACAGTATACCATCCCATTTTTGGCTGGAAATCAATGTTCAGAACCTCCGACACAACTGGGAAATTCTTAGGCGTATCGCTACGCCTCATAGCCGCATCATGGCGGTGGTGAAATCGGGTTGCTATGGGCATGGTTTGGAGGCGGCAGAATTCCTCTTCTCATTCGGAATCAGGGATTTTGGTGTTTCCTCGGTTGAAGAGGGACAGGAGTTAAAGGAGAGGGGAGTTGGAGGAACCATTTATATTTTAGGGGGATTTCTTCCCTGGGAGGCAGAGGCCATTGTGGAAGAAGGGTTCATCCCGGTGGTATCGTCTCCAAGGGACCTTGAATTGCTCGAGGAAGCCAGTAAGAAAAAAGGGAAAAGAACACCCTTTCATCTCAAGGTGGACACGGGTATGGGCAGGTTGGGTTTTCTCCTGGAAGAGTTGAAGTCCAGTTTTCTTGAGACGGTGACCCAAAAATCCTTTTTACGTATGGATGGGGTGATGACTCATTTTGGAAGTGCCGAGTCTGACCCCATGTATACCAGGTGGCAATTCGAACGCTTTTCCTGGTTCCTGAATAGTTTTGGTCCGGAAAGGAAAAACCTCGTTGGTCACTGCTGTAACAGTGCCGGTTTTTTGAGTTTTCCTGAGATGCACCTGGATATGTCTCGCATTGGGATTGCGCTTTTTGGGATCTCGCCAACCCTCAAGGTAGATCTGGTTGCGGAGAGGGGGTTAAGGCCGGTGGCTCAGCTCAAAGCGGTGGTCAAATACGTAAAAAGCCTCCCGCCCGGTTTTCGGGTTGGTTATGGAGGTACATTCATCACTGTTCGGGATACCAAGGTGGCTATTGTTTCCATCGGGTATGCTCAGGGGGTTTTCCGTGTTCTTTCTAACCGGATGGAAGTGCTGGTGAGAAAAAGGAGAGCAAAGGTGATAGGCGCCATTTCCATGGACCAGTTAACGGTTGATGTGACCGATATCCCCGAGGTGAAAGAGGGTGACCTGGTAACCTTAATCGGTAGGGATGGGGAGGAAGAAATCCGGGTAGAGGACCTGGCCCGGCTTGCGGGGACTATTCCCCACGAAGTCCTCTGTAGCTTGAAGAAAGTAAAGACTCGGGTGTTCATCGAGAATACGCATGGGTCAGCGAAGCCATAGTGAGGGAGAGACCCGAAAAATTGGGGAGGACCTGGTGGTTCATATCCCCATTCCGGCTCTGGTGCTCTTACAGGGCGAATTGGGGGCGGGGAAGACGGTGTTGGTGAAAGGGATGGCACAGGGATTGGGGATTGACCCAAAAGTCGTACACAGTCCTACCTTTGCGCTTGTTCATGAATACCTGGGGGGAAGGGCTCCTCTTTTCCATATGGATTTTTACCGTCTGGAAAAATGGGAAGAAGTGGTGCATTTGGGATTCGAAGAGTATCTGGAGCGAGGGGGTCTACTGGTGGTGGAGTGGGGCGATAAGTTTCTCCCCTTTTTTTCCCCTCCCTTCTGGGTGGTGGAATTGCAGGTGGTTGCGCCGAATGAACGGGAGATTACGGTGAAGCGGTGGGCACCATGATTTTGGCGCTTGATAGCAGTACCAGCTGGATGAGTATGGGTTTATTTGAAAAGGACAAAACGTTTTTTGAGGTGAGCCACCACACCACGATGGGTCATTCCCGACTGATTTTCCGGTATCTGGAACGCTTAGGGGAGGAGTTTAACTTTTTAGAGGTAATCCAAGCAGTGGTGGTGGGCCTTGGTCCGGGGTTTTTTACCGGGGTTAAGATTGCCACCATGATTGGGAAAAGCTTAGCCTATGCGCTCCAAAAACCCGTTTACGGTTTTTCCACTTTGGAGGTGATGGCCAATCAAGTTAGCGAAGCCGAGGTTCAGGCCTGTGGGTATCAGGTTCTTGTTCCGGTCATCATGCACAAAAGAAATGAGGTTTTCTGGA
This sequence comes from Atribacterota bacterium, assembly GCA_039638595.1. Lineage (NCBI taxonomy): Bacteria > Pseudomonadati > Atribacterota > Atribacteria > Atribacterales > Candidatus Caldatribacteriaceae > Candidatus Profundicultor > Candidatus Profundicultor thermophilus. The sequence goes on along the minus strand of JBDIWM010000030.1, from coordinate 6,078 downwards.
CGGAACTCAACCCTGATTTTAGGGTCAACCCCGGTGACCTCAACATTCAAACCGGTTCTTTAGAGAGTTTCGTGAACGCCTTGGGGAAGCCGAAGGATTCCCTGATTATCACCCCCTGGGCTGAACTCAAGACCTATTTTGAAAACCAGGGATTGAATTGTTACTATTCTCCTTTTGCCTTTCCTCAAGCACGAAGCCTGGCACATCTGTATTTCCTGCGTCAAAGCCAATGTTCCTCGCACTGGACGACCCTGTTTCAGTTGGTGCCCATCTATGGCTCAAAAATATTTCATGGATGAAGAGTTTATACAGGAAGAGAATGGCTTCAAAATCGCGAAGATGCGGACCCAGCACATCCCTTTTATTGTGGCTATTGAGCGCAAGTCTTTTTCTCAACCCTGGTCGTACTCGCTATTTTTGAGCGAGATATCCAATCGCGTGGCCTCCTACTTTGTAGCCTTATGGCACGAGAAGGTGATTGGCTACATCGGCCTGTGGCTTTTATTCGAAGAGGCCCATATCACCACCTTTGCTATCCATCCTGCTTATCGGAGAAAAGGGTTTGGGAAAAGGCTTTTTGCCTATGCATTGCGCTACGCCCAGCTCCGCGGATGTAAGGAGGTACTCTTAGAAGTGCGGGTTTCGAATCTGGTGGCGCAGAATCTGTATCGGGAATTTGGCTTTCTTCCCATAGGAAGGCGCCGGAGGTACTATGCGGATGGTGAAGATGCCATTGTGATGAGAAAAGACCTGACGGAAGGGAGTTGAGGCGGTGCTCATTCTGGGGATTGAAACCAGCTGCGATGATAGCTGCGTGGCGGTGGTGAATGGAGAAAAGACGGTTTTATCGAACGTGATTTCGAGTCAGGTTGATTTTCATCGTCAATTTGGAGGGGTGGTTCCAGAGATTGCGGCTCGAAAACATCTGGAATTGCTTTTTCCCGTTCTCGACCAGGCTCTACACCAGGCCCAGGTGGAGCTCCAGGATGTAGACCTGGTGGCGGTTACCCGGGGGCCAGGTCTTTTAGGGTCACTCCTCATGGGAATGTGCTTGGCGAAAGTGATTGCCATCACCCGCAAGAAACCTCTGGTGGGGGTGAACCACCTTGAGGGACATCTCTTTGCGGTGCTCCTCGACCATCCCCACGTTGTTCCTCCTTTTGTTTGTCTTCTGGTTTCTGGCGGTCACACCGAGCTTGTGGCGGTGGAAAACTGGGGGGTGTATCGCCCTTTGGGACGGACGAGGGACGATGCAGCGGGTGAAGCCTATGATAAGGTAGCCAAGTTTTTGGGTTTGGGGTATCCGGGAGGAGGAATCATCGACCAACTGAGCAAAAAAGGAGACCCGGCACGCTTTTTCTTTCCCGGGGGTTTGGAGTATGAGGATACCCTGGACTTCAGTTTTAGTGGCTTGAAAACCGCGGTAATCCGAACATTCTCTGGACTTCCGGAAGTGGAAAAAGGAGACCCTCAGGTATTAACGGACCTGGTGGCCTCTTTTCAGGAAAGTGTGGTGCGGATTCTCACGAAGAAAACCATCCGGGCTCTGGAGCATACCGGCTATCGTCAGGTGGTGGTAGGAGGAGGAGTAGCAGCCAACTCTGCCTTGCGGCAAATGATGCAGAAAGAAGCCGAACAAAGAGGATTTCGGGTGTATTTCCCTTCCCTTTCCTTTTGCACCGACAACGGTGCGATGGTGGCAGTGTGCGGGTTATACCGTTTTCTTCGTGGGCAGAGGGATGCTCTGACCATAGAGCCCGAGCCGCAACTCTCCCTGTAACGGGGGATTATCCAGTTTGCTTTGTAAGAGACTTTTGTGGTATGATTCTACATTGTGTTTTATTGTACAGGATACTCATGATGGACATAGAGAGAAGGAAGGTGTTGGAAATATGGCCAAAGAACTCGTTTTCGGCGCTGAAGCACGTAAGGCGATGGAGGAAGGGATTGACCGCCTGGCAAACGCGGTGAGGCTCACTCTGGGACCCAGGGGAAGGAATGTGATTCTGGAAAAGAAATACGGTTCACCCACGGTGACCAATGATGGGGTAACCATTGCTCGAGAAATTGAAATCGATGATTATTTCCAGAATCTGGGAGCCAGACTGGTTCGAGAAGTGGCTTCCAAAACCAACGATGTGGCTGGAGATGGCACCACCACGGCAGTGGTGCTGGCCCAAAAGATGGCTAAGGAGGGTCTCAAAGCCGTCACCGCTGGATATAACCCCATATTCCTCAAAAGCGGAATGGAAAAGGCCAGGGGTTTAGCGTTCAAAGCCATGGAGCGGTATACCATTGCCGTCGAAGGGAAAGAAGCCGTGGCGCAGGTTGCTTCTATTTCGGCGAACGATGCTCAGATTGGAGCCATCATTGCCGAGGCTATGGAAAAAGTGGGTCGGGATGGGGTGGTTACAGTGGAGGAATCGAAATCCGCGGAGACCACCTTGGAAGTGGTGGAGGGAATGCAGTTTGACCGTGGATTTTTGTCTCCCTATTTTGTCACCGATGCTGAAAAAATGGAAGTGGTTCTGGAGGAACCATTCCTTCTGATTACCGACTTCAAAATCAGTACCCTGCAGAGTTTCCTTCCTCTTTTGCAGCAGATTGTACAGGTGGGAAAACCCCTGTTTATCATCGCCGAGGATCTGGAGGGAGAAGCATTAGCTGCACTGGTTGTGAATACCCTCAAAGGAGTAATCCGGGTGGCTGCAGTCAAGGCTCCCGCTTTTGGTGATAGGAGAAAAGAGATATTGCAGGACATTGCCGTATTAACTGGTGGTCAAGTGATTGCTCAAGAAGTCGGGATGAAGCTGGAAAAGGTGACCCTGGACCTTTTGGGGAAAGCGGAGAAGGTCAAAGTGACCAAGGACCATACCGTTATTGTGGGTGGTCAGGGTAAAAGAGTTGATATACAGTCCAGGATTGAGCAGATTCGGGCACAGATTGCTAAGGCCACCTCAGATTACGATCGGGAAAAGCTTCAGGAACGATTGGCCAAATTGGTTGGTGGGGTAGCCGTCATCCGGGTTGGTGCTCCGACCGAAGTGGAAATGAAAGAGAAAAAGCACCGGGTTGAAGATGCTCTTTCGGCGACCCGGGCAGCCGTAGAGGAAGGCATTGTTCCCGGAGGAGGAGCAACGCTGGTCCACGTGGCTCGTGAGCTTGATTTTCAGGGATACTCAGAGGAAGAACGAGTTGGAGCAGAAATTGTGCGACGAGCCATGGAGGAACCGACCCGAAGAATCGCTGAAAATGCTGGATTTAACGGTGCTTTGGTTGTGGAAACGATAAAAAAAGAGGATTGGCGAGTAGGATTTGATGTCTTGCAGGGTCAGTTTGTGGATATGATTACTGCAGGGATTCTGGATCCGGTTAAAGTCACCAAGGCGGCACTGCAGAATGCGGTGAGTGTGGCTTCGCTCATCCTCACCACTCAGGTTTTGGTGGTGGAAGGGAAGGAAAAAAAAGAAACGCCACAACCCAGGTGAGCGTTTTGCCCTGAGGACGGTTTTTGTTGCCATCCTCAGGGCTTTTTCTTTTTGGAGGGGAGTTCTACCGTTTACTCCTTCCTCGTTCGCTTTAGTTTGAGATTCAAGAGGAAGAAGGGTATAATGCTAAGAAATCTTCCGGGTTGAAGGGTGAGTGAGATGGACTGCTGGTCTTTAGGAAAAGGCCGTTTTGCAAGGATGACTTTTGGCTTTGATGATGTTTCCCTGGTACCGGGTGTGGTTACCATCGACCCTAAGGATGTGGATGTTTCCACCACCATAGGGGATGTTTCACTTGGTATCCCCATACTGGGTGCAGCGATGGATGGGGTCATTGACCCGGTAATGGCGCAAGAACTTGGAAAATTGGGGGGATTGGGGGTACTCAATTTAGAAGGGTTGTTTACTCGGTATCCTGACCCCTATGAACACATTGCCGAGTTGATCGTAAAGCCAAAGGAAGAGGTGGCTTCGTTTCTCCAACGGTTATATCAGGAACCGATTAAAGAGGAACTGATAGCCGGGTGTATTCAGAAGATTAAAGCACAGGGCGTGCTTGCCGCTGGTTCGGTAACCCCTTCCAGGGCAGAAACGATTGGGAAGGTTGCTTTAGAAACTGGTCTTGATATCCTGGTCATTCAATCCACGGTTACCACCCTGCGTTACGTTTCTTCTACGGTGAACGTCCTGGATTTAGAGCGTTTCTGTAAGAACACCAAGGTTCCAGTGATAGTGGGAAACTGTGCCACCTATGAGGTGGCGTTGGAACTCATGAAGGCGGGTGCGGCAGGGGTTCTGGTGGGCATTGGGCCGGGAGCTGCCTGCACCACTCGAGCGGTTCTGGGAATTGGTGTGCCTCAGATTACCGCCACGGTGGATGTGGCCTGTGCCAGAGATGACTATTTTAAGGCTACTGGTCGGCGGGTAGCCGTCATTACTGACGGGGGGATGCGGGTTGGAGGCGATATTGCCAAAGCCATTGCCAGCGGAGCCGATGCGGTCATGATTGGAGCACCGCTGGCCTGTGCGCAGGAAGCTCCGGGACGGGGGCACCACTGGGGGATGGCTACACCGGACCCCAACTTGCCGCGGGGGACGCTGGTTACGGTGGGGATTAAGGGAACCCTGCGAGAGATCCTCTTTGGCCCGAGCCACCTCACTGACGGAACCATGAACCTGGTGGGAGCGTTGCGAGGTTCCATGGGGTCCTTAGGGGCAAAGGACATTCGTGCCATGCAGAAAGTTGAAATTGCGATTTCTCCCAGCATCTGGAACGAGGGAAAGTTCCTGCAGAAGACGCAGGGAGTGGGGATGGGGAAATAAGGTGGATAAAATCGTCATTCTGGATTACGGTTCTCAGTATACTCAGCTCATCGCTCGAAGAATTCGTGAGCTTCAGGTGTATTGTGAAATATGGCCCTACCATCTTGCCGGCCACAATCTTGACGATTCCGAAATTAAAGGCATCATCATTTCGGGTAGTCCCTACAGTGTCACCGATGAAAACGCCCCCCGGTTAAAAGAAGAGGTCCTGGCGGTGGATAAGCCGATTTTGGGTATCTGTTACGGAATGCAACTCCTGGTGAATACCCTGGGTGGGAAGGTGGTTCGGGCGCACAGTCGAGAGTATGGGAAGTCACTCCTTTACCCCCTGGAGAAGAAAGGGATTTTTGAGAACCTGGGCAATGAAATGGTTTGCTGGATGAGCCATGGCGATAGTGTGAAGGAATTGCCTGAGGGGTTTACCTGTGTGGCGAGAACCGATGCCTGTGAGTACGCGGCAGTCCGGGACCAGAAGGGGAGAATCTGGGGAATTCAGTTTCATCCTGAAGTGTCTCATACGCCTCTTGGCCAGGAAATTCTGGCTAATTTCATCTTTACCATTTGCGGCTGCGCTGCCCAGTGGACTCCGGATTCCATTCTGAAGCAACAAATCCAGTGGATTCGGAACGAGGTGGAGTCGGGTGAAGCGGTGTGTGCGCTGAGTGGCGGCGTTGATTCAGTCACTGCGGCTGTGCTCACCTATCGGGCCATTGGCAATCGGTTGAACTGTATCTTTGTCAACAATGGTCTTTTGCGCAAAGGGGAAGCTGAGCAGGTGCTCTCGAATATGAGGGCACTTTTGGGAAAAGAGCGGACCATTTATGTTGATGCCAGGGAACGTTTCCTGGGGGCTTTGAAAGGAGTTCTGGATCCAGAGGAAAAGAGAAAAATCATTGGGCGGGTTTTTGTGGAGGTTTTTGAGGAGGAAGCCCAGAGGTTGGGGGAAGTGCAGTACCTGCTCCAGGGCACCACCTATCCCGATGTGATTGAGAGTGTTTCCGTCTGGGGGCCCTCGGCTCGAATCAAGACCCATCACAATGTGGGTGGATTACCGGAGCATATGCAGTTAACCCTGATTGAGCCGTTGAAGTTCCTGTTCAAGGATGAAGTGAGGAAGCTGGCCATCGAGCTTGGCATTCCTGAAGAAATTGTCTGGAGGCAACCCTTCCCGGGTCCGGGACTGGCGGTGCGCATCGTGGGGGAAGTCACCGAAGAGCGATTAGAGATTCTTCGAGACATGGACGCCATCATCAATCAGGAATTGAAG
>JBDIWM010000029.1 GCA_039638595.1 Atribacterota bacterium | reverse complement strand
GGCGAGCACAGTCGGAAGAACCGAAGCCGGTTATACCGTGCTGAGTGCGCGGGGGCTGCAAAAGAAAGGCTGCGAGAGAACACTCTTCATTACTCTCAAAGAGGGCAATTCCTTCTACTTTAGCCTCTTCAAGCAAAAAATCAATGTGCCAGTGTTTGCGCTTTTTGTGACGGAGATGCCGCCGTAGGCGCACCGCAACCCTGACTCTTGCCCTTCCCACGTACACATAAAAACCACACCGAAACCGGTACAGACCCTTCTTCCCTACCTGAATCTCGCTATCCCTATCGAGTCGTATAAAAAGGAAATAACAGGCCATATTTCTTCTTCCCTATGATAATATAAATAAATTCAGAAGGGAGGCAAATCTCATGCAAGGGAAGACTGTCATTGTCACGGGCGGTGCTCAGGGAATCGGGAAAGCCGTGAGTTATGCTTTTTTAACCCGTGGTGCTCTGGTCTCTCCCTGGGATATCGATGAAGAAGCCCTCGCAGAGCTCGAAGCGGAATGGTCCCATTACCGGGAAAATCTTTTCCCGGTCCACGCTGATGTGGGGTCTGAAGAATCGGTCAACAAAGGAGTACAGGCAATCACCCAAAAGTGGGGCAACGTGGATATCCTGATCAATAACGCGGGTATCTTCCTGCAAAAACCCATGGAATCCGTGACCACCATAGAATGGGATAGGATTTTAGCCGTAGACTTACGGAGCGTTTTCCTCATGGTCCGGGCGTGTCTTTCGCTCTTTGCCGAACACGCTGTCATCATCAACATTGCTTCAACCAGAGCCCTCATGTCTGAACCACACACCGAAGCCTACTCAGCTGCCAAAGGGGGAGTGCTGGCCCTCACCCATGCACTCGCCGTTTCTCTATCCTCCCGGAAAATCAGAGTAAACGCCATAAGCCCGGGATGGATTGAGGTTTCAGCCTGGAAGAAAAAGTCGCTTCGTAAAGAACCATCGCTCCGGCCCGTTGACCACCTGCAGCATCCCGCCCAGCGGGTGGGAAGACCAGAAGACATTGCTGCAGCCTGCCTTTTTCTCGCCTCAGAAGACGCTGGCTTTATTACCGGAATAAACTTGGTGGTCGATGGAGGAATGACGGTGAAAATGATTTACGCGGAATAAGAAAACCCATTTTTGGGTATATCCTTGTCAAAAGAGGTGAAATCCATGGAACTCATCGACATCTCCTTAGAGCTCTCTAACGAGACACCTACCTATCGGGGTCGCAAAGAGAAAAAACCATCCATTACGGTTATCCGTACTCTAGAACAGGGAGCCAATGAAATGCGCCTCAACCTGGAAACACACACCGGCACCCACGTCGATGCCCCACTCCACATGCTCTCTGATGCCACCTCCATCGACCAGATTCCCCTCACCCAATTTATGGGCTTTGCCTACCTTGCAGAAATTCGGCATGTACCAGTCATTACCGAGAAAGAACTCCGTTCCTTTGAGCCATTTCTTTCCCGTGAAACCTTTCTCCTCATTAAGACTGATAACTCCTTCCAGGATTTGAACCGGGATGATTTCGTTTACCTCAACCATTCCGCAGCCCAATTTCTGGCTGATAAAAACCCTAAAGGGGTGGGAATCGACGCTTTAGGAATTGAGCGCAATCAACCCGAGCACGTCACGCACCAGACCCTCCTTTCACGGGGAATCCTTATTTTTGAAGGACTCTACCTCAAAGAGGTGAATCCCGGATGGTATTATTTTATAGCCTTTCCTCTTAAAGTGAAAAACGGTGACGGAGCCCCCACCCGGGCGGTCCTTATACGGGTATAACCATGACGACGCTGGTCTTTTTTGGTGCCACTGGACACCTCTTCACCAAGAAAATCTTTCCGGCCCTGGCTTCCTTTTCCAGTGAAGACTTCGAAAACCTTTCCATCTTAGCCATCGGAAGAAGATTTACCACCCCAGATGAATATGCCAATTTCCTTTCCGGACTTCACCCAAACGCAGGGGAAATCCTCAAACGGATTCAGTACCTTAAAGCCGACGCCAAGGAGGAAGATTTGGTGCCGAAACTCACAGCACACCTCAGTACCCAAGAAGTCCTGTTTTATCTCGCTACCCTCCCCTCGATATATCCAGACATCCTGAAACAGATTCACAGGTGGCGGACCCAAAATCCGGCTGTTTCAACACGCATTGCCCTGGAAAAACCTTTTGGTCAGGACGAAACGGGTTTCACGGTACTTGAGAAAGAATTGCGAAAAACCTTCGCCGAAGAAGACATTTTCTATGTGGACCACTATTTGGGAAAGTCCACGGTTCTGGGCCTCATCATCCTCAAGGCCGAAAACCTCTTTATGGAAAAGCTCCTCTCCCGGGAACATCTTCAGGAAGTGCGCATCGCAGTCTGTGAAACCGAAGGCGTGGAAGAACGGGAAAAGTTCTACGAAGAAACTGGGGCGATTCGAGACATTTTTCAGAACCACATTCTGCAACTTCTGACGCTCTTTGCCATCGACATCCCACCACTGTGTGAAGAAGACAAAAGGGAGTGTCAGCGTTTCCAACAAAAGGTTGCCGAAGAAAAGGTGCGGCTTTTGGAGATGGTACGGCTGCCCGAAGCACAGGACATATTTCTCGGACAGTATGAAGGATATCGGCAGGAAGCCCACAATCCCCATTCGCATACCGAAACACTCCTATCGATACCGCTCTTCATCGACTCACCACGCTGGCACAGTGTTCCATTTCGCATCCTCACCGGAAAAAAAATGGCCGAAAGGCGCTCCTTCATCGAAGCCATATTCCATTCGGTCATGCCTTCTCCAAATCGACTCTCCATCGAAATCCAGCCCGAAGAACGAATCGACCTATTCATCAATGTGAAAACACCCTCCATGGATCTCTCTTCAACTATGGCCAAACTGAACTTTAACTATTTCGGAACTTTTGGAGCCAAAAGTCCAGAAGCGTACCAGAAAATCCTCTACGATTTTATTCGGCACGACCGGACTCTTTTCCCCAACTCCCAGTTTATCCGCCAATCCTGGAAAATAACGGATGAACTCCGCCAAAAAATCGAACAATACAATCGTATTCCAATACCATACCCTCCCCACGTACTCCGGGCTGAAGATTTTTTCATCCGGCATCGATTCGGAAGGAACCCCCAGTGACCCCATAGAACTCAGGGTGTTCAAAATCAAGATCACTTACCAAACTTTCGCATTCTAAGGTATGGCCGTTAAAAAAAACCTGGGTCACGCTCTTTGTTTCTATCATTTTTATCCGTTCTTGGTAGAGAAGCTCTTCGGTTAGCACTCGATTCCCCTCCTTTGAAACCACTTCTACCGAACCAAAAAAACGAAAATTCTTCTGTTTTAAATCGACCTCCGCTGACTGGGCTTTCAAAGTGGAACGAATTATGCCCTCCTCACCGTAAACCACAAGTTCAATACCTCCCTGACACACTGCCTGATTTCCCTCTTTATCAAACTTGACTTCGGTGGCACGAAGCACCCAGTTGAGTTTTCCCCCCTCCCATCCCCGGATCTCCACTTGCTTCCCCAAAACGGGAAAGGGAGTTGGGGAAGGAAACGGTGCCTCACTCTGAGCAAAAAGTGGTAAAGAGAGAATCACGCCAAAAAAAAGGGTAAATAGGATGGGGAGCGTATTCCCCATCCTATTACTTCTCCAGCTCATACGGCCAGCAGCTGATTCCACCATCCATAACTTTTACGTTCGTAAAACCGTTATGCCGTAAAATGAGCGAAGCTTCATATCCCCGCAGGCTTACCGTACAGAAGGTGATGATTTCCTTATCTCTGGGGAGTTCGTGCAATCGCTGAGGGAGTGTTCCCAGAGGAATCAAAGTGCTCCCGGGAATACGCATACTCTGATATTCCTTAGGAGTTCGGACGTCAAGTAAAACACATTCCTCGTTTCGTTTCCGTTTACGCTCCACTTCATGGGGTGAAATACCGACCATTTTTCCCTCCAGTTTGTTGCGTAAAACATTCGCCGCCACACATAAGTTATCGATGGCCGAAGCATAGGGTGGCGCATACGGTAAATCGATGCTGGAGAGGTCTTCCACCGCCCCTCCATAGTACAAGACCGTGGCCACAGCGTAAATAGTCTTGGTTACATCACCCAAGCCGATAATCTGTGCCCCCAGGAGTTTCCCGCTTCGTTTATCAGCAACGAGTTTCGTCATCACCCGTTTGGCTCCCGGGAAATAATGAGCTCGATCTGGCGCCGGCACCAGTGCATATTCCACTTCATACCCCATATCTTTCGCCTGGCGCACGGTGAGTCCAGCTCGAGCAACAGTATAGTCAAAGAGCTTGAAAATCACCGAATTAAGCCCTCCGCGAAATACCTCATTTCCTCCGGCGATATTGATGGCCGCTACCCTTCCTTGTTTGTTGGCTAAGGATCCCATGGGCATATAGGCCCCTTTCCTACAAACCAGATTTTCCACCTCCACACAATCCCCTACCGCAAAGATAGATGGGTCAGAAGTACGCATAAACATATCCACCTTAACTCCACCGGTTTCACCAATCTCAAGTCCAGCTCGTTGAGCAAGGTCCGAATTGGGCTTGAAACCTGTGGCCACCACCACAAGGTCGGCTTCATAGACCCCTTTATCCGTGATTACCCGTTTTACCACCCCATCCTGACCCTCGAGCCGTTCCACTTTTTCTCCCACCCGGATATTCACCCCTTGAGACTGGCAGTACCGTCGCACCAGAATTCCCATGTCTTCGTCAAGAATGGGCAATATCTCGGGCAAGACTTCAAGAATCGTCACATCAAGACCATTTCTTACCAGACTTTCAGTCATCTCCATACCAATCAGCCCTCCACCAATAATCACTGCCTTTCGGGCCAGTTTCTCAGTGATGGTCCAGCGGATGGCTTCTGCATCTTCGATTCCGTGAAGGGTATAGACATGACCCAAGTCTCTGGGACTGACTTCTCCAGCGTGGTCAAAGTCCACAGCCTTGATTGGTGGAAAGGAAACTTTTGCACCAGTAGCCAAAACCAGATAGTCATAGGGCAATTGGAACACCTCACCGGTATTCACATTACGGGCCTCAACCGTTTTCCCTTTACGGTCAATCTTAAGCACCTCGGTATGGTTATACACCCTGATACCCTTCGATTTCTCAAAAAACTCTGGATCTCTCAGGACTCCTACTGGCGTTTCCATTAATTCTCGGTACTCTTTGATTTCTCCCCCCACATAATAGGGCAATCCACAGCCTGCGTAAGAAAGAAACTTTCCCCGTTCGAGAATGATAATATCAGCTTCCTGATCCAGCCGACGGAGTTTGGCTGCTACTTTTGGTCCCGCAGCCACACCACCAACAATGACGACCCTTTTTGCCACGCCCCCAACCTCCTCTCTATCGACCTTTCAAAGCCTTTACATCATTATAGATAGCTCCAATACAGAAAAGGGACACCCCCAGAACAACGATTCCAAACCCTCCTAAAATCCCACCGATACCACCCATCCAGGCCAATCCACCCATAATGGGAGGAGCAGGCGTCATAGGAAAGTTTTCTTCCCCTGGTGAAGGAAGAGGATACGATGAAGTCAACATTTCCAGAAAACTCCCCATCCCGATCACCGACAGAACAATAAAAATTGCCCCGAAAACAAGCACAATAATCCCCACAACTTTTAAAAAAGTGCCCATCGTCACCCCTCCAAGTGATTTTTTTTCATTCTACCACCAAAATTTCTTCAAAACCACCAACTTGACAAACCACTCGCAAAAAACTATCGTAGGTGCATGTGGCAGGTTTACACGGTTGGTACTCAAAATTACCTGTATACCCCGCTTCGGCGAATCCTCGTCGATGGTGGTCCCGGCAAAGACCAAGCCAGAAAACTCAAGCAAACGGTAGGGACTATCGAGGTTATCTTTCTCACCCATGCCCACGCTGACCACTATGGGGGTGTGCCGTACCTCCTCAAAGCGTTCCCAAGCCTCCAGCTTTTTCTCCATCCTCAGGAAATACCCTTTTTGCACAACCCAATTTTTGAGCCTGCACTCCTTTTTGGGGGTCTTCCACCCCGGGCACTTTGTCATCCTTTCCTCCTCGGCCCTTCCAATCTTCCTTTCCAGGAAATCGACCCGACACGATTCCCAGATATCGAATTCGTACCTCTTCCCGGACATCCTCCAGGCCTTTTTGGTATCGCCATGGGCGATACCCTTTTTGCCGCCGACGCTCTGTTTGGTCTGGAAATCGTCAAAAAATATCCCATCCTGTACCACTTTGATCCCGAAGAAGCACTCAGGACCCTTGACACCGTCGAAGAACGCTTTACAACCTTCATCCCCTCTCACGGAAGCCTCAGCGGAAAAGAATTGCTTCGCGCCAACAGGGAAACCATAGAGCGAACCTTGGAAACGATTCTTGTCACCATAGCTTCAGGCAAGCGTTCTTTAGAAGAAATCCTGAAAGCTACCATGACGACCCTTACTGCGGTCAATTCTCTGGACCACTATTTCCTGAATCGTTCCGCTCTTCTTGGTTACGTAAGCACCCTCGAAAAACGAGGAGAGCTCGTTTTGCAGGTTGAAAACTCGGAAGTCCTCATCCAAAAAAGATGACCTTTGGCCACGGAAGGAAGAGGATAATGGAAACACCATGAGGGGTACTGACTTCATACCTCCAAAGGCACATATCGTGGTTCTTACTCTGGCTTTCCTTTTTCATCTTTTGACTATTTCTTCTTTCGCTCAGGGAGCGGTTCTGCGAGTCGTTCTTGACTGGGATTATCCTCCCTTTACCTCTATCGATGAAAATGGCCGTTTCGTGGGCATATCCGTCGATTTCTGGCAGCAATTCGAACAAAAGACCGGTATTAAGGTAGTCCTGGTTCCCATGGAATGGAGTATGGCCCACCAGGTCATGCTCAGAAAAGAGGCCGAAGTGATTGATACCCTCTTTTATACCCCAGAACGAGACCAGTATCTCGATTACACCCGCCCCCTTTTCTCCATTACTTCAAGCATCTACTATCGCAAGAACCTTTCTATTTCCTCGCTTCAGGATCTGACTCCCCATGTGGTGGGCGTCAAAGAAAAGGACGCTCTCATCGATATCGCTCTCAGAGAGAATCCATCCATCGAATTACGATTCTACAAAAACTACTCCGATATCATAGAAGGAGCCAGAAAAGGCGAAATTCAGGTTTTTCTCATGGACGACCCACCAGCGAACTATCACCTGGTGCAGCGCAAACTCCTCTATGAATTTTCCCGCGTTCCCATCCCGGTATCCAACTCCGTTTATCTCGCTACCTGGGAAGGAAACGATAAGGTTCTTGCCATCCTCAACGAAGGCCTGGCCAAGTTTTCTGAAGAAGAAATCCAAGAACTCTCAAAGCGGTACCTCGTAGAAGTCGAACAATTCCCTCCCTGGCTCTGGAAAGCCATTGTCTTTCTTTCGATTCTTGCCTCTTTCGCACTTATCGTGCTCACCACGTTCAACCGACTCCTCAAAAAGAGGGTTACACAAGCTACGAGCAAGCTGCGAGAGCAAAACCGGGAACTGGAGGAAGCAAAGAAAAAAATCCTCAAAACTATCGAAGTAGTCGCAGGTCTTCCTTTCTTTGACATGGAAGAAAAAGATTTTTTTGCCCGAATTTTAGACTTAGCTCTGGAGGTCATTCCCAAAGCCCGTTATGGGAGTGTCCTTCTTTTTGGTAAGGATGGTAAAGGTAGACTTGTGGTGCTGCGAGGGCACGATGAACGACTGAACGGTTTCACGTTCGAAAAAGAGGACCTTCTGGCTATTAACGAAGCCATGGTTCTGAAAAATATTCTGGATCCGGGAAGAAAATTTTCCTCCCCAGAAAATCTGCAAAAACTCCTGGCTTTCAGCCGTCCCATTGCCGAAAGCCTTCTCGTCCCCCTCTGGTGGGAAGAAAAACTTTTCGGTCAGCTTGATCTTGATATTCCGCTTGAGTCCACCGAACGTTTCACCGAAACCGATGTGGAAACCATGAAAAATTTTGCCCGCATCTGCGATGCGTTTCATGCACTGAAAACCTCGGTAAAAAGGGAAGAAGTGTTTCTAGAGAAACTCCTTTTGATACTCATGAAAACTTTGGAATACTATGATCGGTATACCAGAGGTCACTCGGAAACCTCTGCTCGCTACACCCTGAAGATTGCTCAAGCTCTTCATTTTGATTCCGAACGAACCAGGAAGCTCTACTGGTCCACCGTCATTCACGATGTAGGTAAAATCTTTATCCCTCAAGATACCCTCAACAAGCCTGGAAAACTCACCGACGAGGAATACCACTTGGTAAAACTCCACCCTATTAAAAGTGCGGAACTCATCCTGGGTGTCGAAGGTCTTGAAGATATTGCCTGCGTTATTCGTCACCACCATGAACGATGGGATGGTATGGGTTATCCCGACGGTTTACATGGCGAAGAAATCCCGTTAGAATCACGAATCATCGCTGCAGTCGACGCCTTTGAGGCTATGACAAGCGATAGACCCTACAAAAGAGCCCTCAGCATCGCAGAAGCCATTGAAGAACTCAAGCGGTGTCGTGGTAGTCAGTTTGACCCTCTCATTGTGGATATCATGGTTACCGTACTCACCATCGAGCTTCAAAAGCAAGAAAAACCGAATACATGTTAAAGATGGTATCGTTTCGGAAGGTATTTCCAGAGTATCCACCCCACCAAAAGAAGAATCGGGAGCGTGGTAACCTGCACCATGGTGAAAAACCCCATCCCCAAAACAGGGTTTTCATAGACCGCCACCACCAGGGGCATTTCCCGAAGGGTTTCTTCGACTGTGGCGCGAAAAATCTGATGGTAGAAAACGAATGACCAGAAACGATAGCCATCCGGAAGTTCTTTTTTTTCCAGAGCAAAGTGGCGGATAAGAAGAAGAGCGCTAAAGAGTGCAGCAATCCACTGTACCGGCCAGCGACCGAAAGAAAAGTTGGTCATCCGTCCAATATTTTCCACATTAAGGATATTAGCCAGGCGAATCAGGGTATAACCCAGAACAATCCCCGGAACGGTAAGATCAGCTACAGCATGAAAATCGTAACGAGCTCGAAAACGGAGATACCAGAAAGCAGCTAAAACCCCGCCCAAAAGTCCTCCGTGCCAGGCCAGTCCCCCTTCATAGACTTTAAGAATTTGGAGCGGTTTATTCCAAAACCAAGAGGGGAAATTTGCCGCCACAAAGAGTAATCTGGCCCCCAAAAGACCAAAAATGACCACCAGGAAAACCATGGTCAACAATCGTTCCTCTGCAAAACCTCTTCTTTTCCCCTGGCGCAAGAGGTACATACCTCCCAAAATAATGGATACAGCCATACAAACTCCGTAGAATCGTACTTCCAGCGGTCCAATGGTGAAAATGACGGGATGAAGCATACTCATACCCCTTTTAGCAATCTATGATACTATATATAACACATAATATCTCATGAAGGAGAAAAAACTATGGGGAAAATTGTAAAGGAATTTCGAGATTTTATCAGCCGGGGTAATGTGATTGACCTCGCCGTTGGGTTCATCATCGGTGGTGCTTTCAGCACCATCGTGAAGTCTCTCGTTTCAGATATCATCATGCCCCCCATAGGACTGGCTCTGGGAAAAGTTGATTTTTCGAATCTCTTTGTGGTTCTTAAAGAGGGTGATAAACCTGGTCCCTATCACACTGTGACTTCTGCTCAGGAAGCCGGTGCCGTCACTCTTAACTACGGACTTTTTATTAACAGCGTGGTGACGTTTCTCATCATTGCTGCGGCCCTCTTTATTCTGGTAAAGACTATCAATCAGCTTCAACGAGCAAAAGAGCTTCCCCGGGAGCAACCAAATACTAAGGAATGCCCATTCTGTTTTACCCTCATCCCCATCAAAGCCCTCCGTTGCCCAAACTGCACCTCAGAGCTCCAACAATAAAGGGCACAAAGGAATGACAACACGGTATTTTGATTGGTTCAAACAGGCTGAAAAAGACTTAGAACACACCCACCTATCTTTCAAGCACAACGACTACGAGTGGGCTTGTTTTGCCACCCATCAGTGTGCTGAAAAGGCGGCAAAGGTCCTACATCTTTTCCTTGGAGAAGAAGCCTAGGACAACTTCCCCTGCCAGTTCCAGAACTCCTCGTTGAAAAGGGAAAAGTTCTTGATGGGTACTCTATCCTTCCTCGATATCCCAACGGTTTTCCCGAAGGAGCTCCTTTCGAGCATTTCGGAACCCTCCAGACCAAGGAGACCATTGCCTATGCCAGTGAGATTCTCAAATTCGTCCGCTTTCAGACGGCCGAGCAAAAGCGAGGTTGAATACGCTCTCAAAAAGTGGGCAAAGAATCTGAAAAAGATACCCATTCATTCTTCGAATCGGATACTTTGGCTCGTACGCCCGCGGACTTCAAGGTGTGGGAAGCGACTTAGACCTCGTTATCATAGCTCAATCTTCATCAAAGCCTTTTATGGAGCGCACCCGGGATTTTGACACTACTGAACTTCCCGTTCCGGTCGATCTGTTAGTCTACACTCAGCAAAAATTCGAGACCTTACCGGGCAATTTGCTCAAATTCTGAGAACAGAAACGGTCTGGGTTCCCTTTTAAGCTCTCCCAAAATAGAAAATCCGGCAAGGAGGTCCGCTCCATGAGATGCACTCTATAACGCTCCGGCAAAATCCGCTCCAGCTCAACGCAGGCCTGGTGAATACCCCTTCGCCAAAGGAAGATGCCCTCAACATCGTAGACCTTAATTCGGAAGACGATATCAGGCAGACATCATTCTCTCCCATCGCATTGACAAAATTCATACTGGGAAAGATTCGCACTGTTCCGGTTCTTTTTGCGGGGAACTTCACCGTTCCCCTCAAACACTACTTCAAGAGTTTGAGCACAAAAGGTGAGAGCTCACCCCGGCGCATGAAATGCCCAGAAATTCCAAAAACCATGACCCATATTCAATTTTGCGCGCTGAAAATTGCCAGCACCAGGTCCTCAATGCGATGGTCTTTACCGGTCGTGAAATATTACAGATACATAGCACTGAAACACTGCCCACGATCGCGCTTCCACAAGCATTTTTCAGGATATTCACTATCTGCCTTTGGTGCCTGTCAAATAACCCCAAAACCAAAACACCAGTTTTACGAGTGTCCCAGTAAACCGTCCTGGCCTACAACGGTTTCCAAACAAGAACCCTTGTGAAAAACAACCAGATAAGTCGACATCAACCTTTACCAAAGTCAATAGAGAGAAACATGGTTCTACCAATCAAAAACGAAAAAGAACGAATGCCATGGTGGAAAACCCACACTTTTCGCAACCGGGAACAGAGTTGTTTTCCAAAAACCATCTGGCAACTTGCTCTCACTATGACCCTTTATCCAAGGACTACAATGACTCAAGCCCCTCAAAATACTGGTCGGGGCGAGCCGACTTGAACGGCCGACCCCCTGCTCCCAAGGCAGGTGCGCTAACCAGGCTGCGCTACGCCCCGACGGAAGAGATTATAACAGGAACGCTCTAAGAGTTACAAGAGAACAGCCCTAAAAAAACACCTAAGGGAGGCCAAATTCTTCTGGCCTCCCTTAGGTGCAAGGAGGGGAAAGACTTCTATTAATTTAAAGGAGGTGCTAGTGGGGTACTCCCTTTCTTCACATGTCAATTTCAAAAAGAATTATATAGGAATCCTTGACAAAGTCAAGCATCCTGAAGAACGAAAAATAAAAAATATTTTCCTCAGTGGCTCACAGGGACAATAGCCCCCATGGATTCTTTTTGGTCCATAAAACGGCGATAAACGGTTCTGGCCTTTTCCAGAGTAAAATTTCGTAAAACTTCGTCGTAACGGAGCGGAAAGTCGTATCCCAATCCCACCGTTTCGCAAAAAGAAAGGAGGGACGAAAGAGAGGAAACCGTCTCGAAATGGTGTAAAAAGGTTCCCCAAGTATAATTTTTCGCTTCTCCAAACTCCTCTTCTTCTATGTTGATAAGACTACGGAATTCTTCTCGCAAGAGGGAAATCACGGCGTCGAAATAGACAAAGGGGAAACTACAGAAAGCGCAAAGGAAAGATGGACCAAGAAGTGGAAGATAAAAAGAACCAACCTGATAACTGAGACCACGTTCCTCACGGATTTTGAGGAAAAGCCTGGAGTACATTCCTCCTCCTAAGGCGTTATTGAGAATTTCAAAGGCTATGCGCTCTTCCACTTCAAGTAGCCCCGGAGCCCTGAAACCGAGAACAACCCAGGCATCCCGAACTTCCCGACGATCCACAATCTTTAAGGAAGCTGGGAAAAAACTCTCTTTAAAGGGGTTCACTTTTTCTCTGGGAATCACGTTCCCCAGTTCATCCTCAAACAGTTTTTTCACCGTTTCAACTTCAAAGTTACCCACCACTGCAATCACCATGTTATTGGGAACGAACATCCGTCCATACCAGTACCAGATTCTTTCTTCATCGAGGCTCTGTAATGTCGATTCTTCCCCCAGGGTGGGAAAGGCATAAGGATGCCTCCCAAAAAAAGCCTTTCGGAAGCGAAATATGGCCGCTTTCAGGGGGTCGTCATCGAGAGAATGTAAAAGGGAAATGAGAAATTTTTTTTCCTTTTCAATCTCCTCTTTTCGAAAGGCAGGAGTTTTAATCACTTCAAAAAAGATCTTCAAGATTTCCTGATGGTTTTCAGCGGGACCATCAATCGCCAATCGTCCGGTAAAATAATTTGAAGAACTGTGGATATAAGCTCCCAGCCGTTCCACAGCTTGGTTGAGTTCAGCAGCACCACGCTTTTTGGTTCCTTTGAGGATTACCTCCTGCATCAGAGCTGAAATTCCCCGTTCTTTCTCACCTTCGTAGAGATTACCAAGGTTAAGACAGAGGTTGACTGAAAACAGAGCACTCTCTGGAAGTGGCAAAAAAAGCAGCACTAATCCATTTTTTAAGGTAACTTTTTCAACCCGTTTGATGACTTCTGGCATCGCTATTCACCCGGACCAATGAGAATAGAAGTAGCCCGCTCCATGTCAAAGTATTTTCTGGCCACTTCGAGAAGATGCACCCGCTCCAGACGCTCTAAATGCAAAAGGAACTTAAGAGGATGGTCTACATTATCAATCACGTCAAACCGCCCCAGAAGCTCGGCACTCCCCAGAGTGGTTTCAACGGCATTAAAAAAGCTACTTTTCAAAAGGTTTTTAGCTCGTTCCAACTCTTCTTCAGTGGGTGGCTCCCGAAACAAACGTTCCAGCTCCTGCTGAATCGCTTCCTCAATCTTTTCTCGATCCCCTTGCGAAAAAGTGTAAAATACCGTGAATATCCCCCCTTTTTCATAGTAAGAGTATGCTGTATGAACGGTATCCACAAGGCCCTGTTTTTCTCGCAGAGAAATGTTTAATCTGGAACCAGCACCGTCACCAAGTATGACCGAAAGAAGTCTCAGGACGTTAAAATCGTCGCTCTTGATGCCTCCACAGAGGAATCCAATGGCTCCGTAGTTCCGGCAAACATCCATTCGACATTCCACAATCTGGCGGATGGGAACAGGAAAAGGAGGAAAGAACGACAGGTCAAATTCCCAAGAAAATGGCAAATGACCCACCACTTCTTCCCCAAAAGAGAAAAGCTCCCTCTCTTCCAGGTTACCACTCACCACACAGGTTACATTTGCAAGGTAGTAGAAGCGCCTCTGGTGCTCAAGAAGGTCCTCCCGGGTAAGGCTTTTCACCGTCTCTTCCTTTCCCAGAATCGGCATTCCGTAAGGGGTACCCCCAAAAACCCGCTGGTGGAGAAGGTGAGTTAACCGCTCTTCCGGGTCGTCTTCATCCAGGTGAATTTCCTGAATCACCACCATCTTCTCCCGTTCAACATCTTTGGGATCGAAAAGCGGTCGAAAAAGAAGCTCGACTCCCAGAGTAAAGGCTTCTTCCCAGTATTCCACAGGAACCACCAGGTAAAAATCCGTGGTATCGAGAGAAGTCCCAGCGTTCAGATTTCCTCCCAGAGCTTGAACCCGGCGAGAGAGGAGATTGCCAGGAAAATTCGTCGTTCCTTTGAAAACCATATGCTCAAAGAAGTGGGAAAGACCATTTTTCTCTGGTTTCTCATCCCGCACCCCTACCCGAACCCAGAAATTGATCGCCACAAGCGGTGAACGTGTCTTCCGATAAATCATCCGGAACCCTGAAGGAAAAACTTTTTTTGTATAGTGCAAGCCAACCATGTCAATACTTTATCTCCACAGTTTGCCAAATAGAGGAGAGGAACACTCCTCTCCTCCACTATTTAGACCCACCAAGCCTGGCCAACTTTTTCCGTAATCAGGACGGACTTCAAAAAAGCAACCGCTTTTTCAAAACCTTCCCGAGCCGACATTAGAGAATCTTCGTGTTCAATCGAAAGTACCCCATCATATCCGACCAGGCGCAGTGTACTCACAAAATCCTTCCAGAACTGAAAATCATGCCCGTACCCAACGGTGCGGAAAAGCCAGGAACGCTTTGATTCCTCAGTATAGGGTTTGGTATCGAGATTCCCGTTCACAGGGCTATTGAAGGGGTCAATTTTCGTGTCTTTAGCATGTACGTGATAAATAGCTCCTTCGAGCTTTCGCAGAGCCAGAATCGGATCAATGCCCTGCCAGAAGAGATGGCTTGGATCAAAATTCGCTCCGATGACCTCCCCAACCTCCGAACGAAGGCAGAGAAGCGTTTCCGGATTATACACCACAAATCCAGGATGCATCTCCAGACATACCCGCACCCCATGGTCACGGGCAAACTGACCGGTTTTCTTCCAGTACGGAATCACCTTCTCCTCCCACTGCCATTTCAGGACTTCCAGAAAATCAGAAGGCCACGGACAGGTTACCCAGTTGGGATACTTAGACCCCTCAGAATCTCCCGGACATCCAGAAAAGGTAATCACATTGTTAACCCCCAACTTTTCCGCCAAAAGCACGGTCTTTTCAAAATCGTCATGGTGTCTTCTGGCCACTTCCGGGTTGGGATGCAGAGGATTCCCATGGGTACTCAGTGCACTGATTTCAAGACCTCGGGATTCAAAGGCTTCCTTAAACTTCTGAACGCTGTCAGGACTTTCCAAAACCTTTCCAGGCTGGCAGTGAGCATTGCTGGGATAACCACCGGTACCAATCTCAACTGCCTCTATTCCCGCACCCTTTACGTAATCCAAAGCCTTTTCCAGAGGTTCATTCTGGAACAACACCAAAAACACTCCGACCTTCAACCACAACACCTCCCTCAAAAGTATTGACTTTTAAAACGATTTCCCATATAAGAAAAAATAAAACTTTCCGCCAAACCAAAAGCCCAAGCTCAACGTAATCAAGTATACTCCCGAAATAAGCGGAAAGCAACAATCAAAGGGGGTACGGTATGCGAATTGCCGAGAGAGCACACCAAATTGAACCATCTGCGACGTTATCAATCTCCGCCAAAGCGAAAACCATGAAGCAGGAAGGCATCGATGTCATCTCTTTCAGTGCCGGAGAACCCGATTTCGATACACCTCTACCAATTAAAGAAGAAGCAAAAAAGGCCATTGACCAGGGTTTCACCAAATACACCCCTACCTCGGGAATCCCCGAACTCAAGGAAGCCATTTGTGCAAAGCTCCTCCGGGAAAATGGCCTCAGGTACGAGAAGGAAGAAATCATCGTTTCTTGTGGTGCCAAACACTCCCTTTACAATGCCATCATGGCACTGTGTAATCCCCAAGATGAAGTACTCCTCCCCCGCCCCTACTGGGTTACCTACGCGGAACAGATTAAACTGGCTGGAGGAGTTCCAGTAATTCTTGAGTGTCATCCTGAAACCCTGGTTTTTTCCCTGGAAGAACTCAAACGGAAAATTACCCCCCAAACCCGTCTTCTTCTCCTCAACAACCCCTCCAATCCCAGTGGTGTGGTGCTGGAAAAAGAGCTCCTAGGGGAAATTGCCGAGATAATCCGGCATTATGACATGGCCGTGATTTCAGACGAAATTTACGAGCATTTAGTGTACGAATGTGAATTCCCGGTAAGTATCGCCACTTTTCCAGGAATGAAAGAAAGAACCATTATCGTTAACGGTGTTTCCAAAACCTTTTCTATGACCGGGTGGCGTATCGGGTATACTGCTGGACCTAAAGAGGTCATCAAAGCCATGGAAAAAATTCAGGACCATTCTACCTCAAACCCTACCTCCATCAGCCAGAAGGCAGCCATTGCCGCTCTAAACTCCAACATCCAACTAATTCAAGAAATGGTCGAAAAGTTTGACCGAAGAAGAAAACTCATGATTCAAGGTATGGAGGAAATCCCCGCAGTCACTTTTCCCATTCCCCGGGGTGCCTTTTACCTCTTTGCCAATTTTGCACCTTACCTCGAACGGAGATTCGAAGGAACGCGTATTGGAACTTCAATGAAGCTGGCCGAAATACTGCTCGAAAAAGCACACATCGCCTGTGTACCGGGAGTGGCCTTTGGTATGGAAGGTTACCTCCGTTTTTCTTATGCCACCTCGGAGTCAAACATCGAGAAGGGGATGTTGCGTCTCCGAGATTTTTTGACCAAACTATAAAGGGGGTTCAAGAAAATGCCCAAAATCTATCTCCTTGATGTGACCAATCGCGATGGTGTTCAGACTGCCCGATTGGGACTGGCCAAAATCGAAAAAACCATGATGAATTTCTTTTTAAACGAAATGGGCGTGTACCAGAGCGAATTCGGTTTTCCCACCACCCGCCACGAAACGAATTACCTCAACGCAAACTTAGAACTGGCTGAAATGGGAGTCCTCTCCCCCATTCGGCTGAGTGGATGGATGCGGGCCACCAGCGGTGACGTAGAGCTGGCTTACAAGCTGGTTCCCAACCTCAAATATCTGAATCTTTCCATTTCGACTTCTGATCAGATGCTTCAGGGAAAATTTCAAGGAAGGATGACCCGCGAAGATATCATTAAAAGTATGGTTGATGCTGTCAAAACCGCTAAAGATTTAGGAGCTACGGGTGTTGGTGTGAATGCTGAAGATGCATCCCGTACCGATGTCAATTTTCTTATCGATTTTGCCTTAGCCGGAAAAGAGGCTGGTGCCGAGCGTTTCCGTTACTGCGATACCTTAGGGTATGACAGTCCTTTCACCACCTACGAGCGAATCGCCCGCATTGGAGAAAAAACTAAAATGGCCATCGAACTCCACTGCCACAATGATCTGGGGATGGCTGTAGCCAATTCTCTTGCTGGAGCAAAAGCTGCCATTGACGTCGGATGTGATGTGTTTATCAATACCACCGTAAATGGCGTAGGCGAGCGAGCTGGAAATGCAGACCTTGTCTCGGTCATTCTTGCCATTAAATACGCCAGCGGCATGGATGGCAACAAATACCAGCTCGATGAACGAGTCAACCTCAGGGCCTCATGGAAAACCTGCAAATACGCCTCGTATGCCTTTCGAGTTCCCATCCCCATCACTCAGCCAGGGGTGGGTGCCAATGCCTTCGCTCACTCCTCCGGAATCCATGCTGATGGAGTCTTGAAGGACCGCAAAAACTATGAACTCTACGACTTCGAAGAGTTAGGGCGTGGTGAACCGGAAATTATCGAAACCGGACGACAAATCGTAGTGGGTGAATACAGCGGCATCAAAGGATTTTACAATGTTTATGAAAAATTGGAAATCGAATTCAAGAGTGAAGAAGAAGCCCGAGAAATTCTCGAACTGGCTCGTTTCGCAAACGTGGAAAAACAGAAGCCACTCACTGAAGATGAACTGCTTTTCATTGCTCGCTATCCTAAACAGGACAAAAAAATGCTTACCCTCATCCCGTAAACACCAAGGCTCCTTCTCCGTGGAGAAGGAGCCTTGGCCTCCATCCTCCCCTGGTTTCCACAAAAAACCTTTCATTCCCACCTCGCAATTTTGTCATTGCGCAATACTGAGAAGAAACTTTCCCCTTTATTTGGAATTTTGCGGTTGCCAAAGGGATTTCTTCTTTTCTTTTTTTTCCTCCCCCTTCCAATTCCTTCCTGCCTTAAAGAAGGCTTCAATATTGGTCATGGGAACGTCTTGAGGAAGGTCACAACCCGTACTCAAAACGAAGGAAGAAAAGCCTTCCATTTCTTCAAGAAGTCGATACGTTTTGATATAGATTTCCTGTGGCGTGTCCTGAAGCATCTCCACAGGACTGATATTGCCAATGAGGAGGACATCGTCTCCCAAAAGAGAAGCGGCCTGAAGAAAAGACACCGCACTGTCAAGACTTAATCCTGCAACCCCGGAATCGGCCATTTCTCGAAGCAGTGGGGTGGTATTGCCACACACGTGGAGGATTACTTCGATATCATCGAAAATTCCCACCATCTCCCTGTAAAGTGGCGCAAGATATTCCCGAAACTGACGAGGGCTGAAAATCACCGCAGTAGGTTCAAGAACCATGAGCATGTCCGCACCCTCATCTTTGAGTGCTGAAGCGTAGCGGAGTACCACTTGAAAAGAAAAGTCAAGGAGTGCACGGAAAAAATCTGGCTCAAGAAGGCTTTTAATAGCCAGCTCATTCGCCCCAACCAGAAGTCCAGCCAAAGTGAGTGGACCAATGACGTATCCCCCAACTGGACAGGGAAATGCTACTTTCATATGACGCAGCGTTTCCAGATACACTATAACTCGCCCATCACCCAGGATATCAATTTTCTTGAATGGTTCCAGATCAAGGAGTGTCTTCACCGGATGGAATTCCACCGACGGCGTTTCCTCAAGAGGGAAACGAACTGGCAAACCCAGAGCGCTTGCCTCCACCGACAAATCCATCATAAAGAACATGGCATCCGGCCGGAAACGGTCATAGAGCCGGCTTAGAGACTGAAACTGAACAAGATGATTAAACTGGTTTTGTTTAATCGTGGTTCCAGTCAACTGCAAACCTGGATAACCCATAAGTGGCACTACCGGACGCCGCCCATCTTTCCAAAGGGATGCAGTCACATCTCGTAAAGAAAAACGCTCTCTTCCCTTCCGCACCATGGTCAACACCCCAATTTAATAAATGATTTAATTTTATTTTCATTATATCATCCTCTTTGAAGAAATCAATAGAGCAAGACAAGTTAAACCAGACATAGGATAAGAGCTTCACTAATAAGGATTACAAAGGTTTTTCCCTTGCGAAGGATTCTTTTATCCCTCAAAAAAAATCTATTACTGTTTTATTTTATTCCGGTGATCTTTACCCATACCCGACGATACCTTGGACCATCAAATTCACAGAGAAAAATCCCCTGCCAGGTACCAAGGACCAGTTTCCCTTCCTCAATAAAAACCGTAACCGAAGAACCAAGGAGACTCGCCTTAATATGGGCGGGGGAATTTCCCTCTCCATGTTGATAAAGAGCATTGTGGGGAACCATCCGATTGAGGCCTGCCATTAAATCTTCAATAACATCCGGATCAGCGTTTTCCTGGATGGTCACCCCGGCAGTGGTATGAGGAACATACACCACGCACCACCCATCCCGAACCCCCTCGTCCTTGACCACTCCCTGGACAAGAGCGGTAATAGATACGCATTCCTCTCGAAGATGAGTTCTCACTGAGAGCTCACGATACATAATCGTACCCCCTATTCAAGTAACCTCTTTAAGAAATCCCCAGGATTATCGGAAACGGCGATTCGCTCTTTCGTATAATGCTCTCCACGATTTTCTTCAGAGGTAGCCCAGGGTGTAAGAGGAAAGCGAATCGCAAGAGGCAACCGTAAAAATGGTTGATCCACAATCACTTCCCCAGGAAGAAGGGCCGAAGCACGTTCCCGCAGAACTCCTTGAAGGTGCGCATATTCTGGCTTGGAAAGCTCAGCCAGTTTCTGCCTTCCCACCACCACCGTTGATGCTTGGGTTACCACCCGGTAATCGACTTGAGAAGCAGTTTGTTCCGCCCCCAAGAGAATCACCCGAAAGGACCGACCTCTCTCAGCCACGTCCTGAAAGATAGCCCCCAGAGGACCCCCTCCCTCTCGGGGTGCGTATTTATTCAGTTCATCCAGGTAAACAAAAACCGGCTCCTCCAGGAATTGTTCTTCTTTTGTGCACATCACTTCCCGCAGAATTGCTCCCACCACAAAAGCCTGCCCGGAACGACTGAGCTTGGCAATATCGACCACCGTTACCCCTCCGGGGCGATTCCAGTCAATGTGATACAAGGGTTCAGGAACTCTGCGAATTTCCCCAAAGACCTCTACCTCGATTTTTCGCCAGAGTTTTCCAAGAAACGCTTTCTGAGCCATGCGCAAGCGGCGGGAAATGGCCAGAATGGTCCGGTCTTCAATTTTTTCTCTTCGAAGCGCTTGAGCCACATCTCCTTCTCCACCATCCTCCACACCGTGGAACATATCGACAAAATTTCGACAATCACTGGGAAGCCCGATTCTCTGGAGAACCTCTTCCGGATCCCCATGGGCCAGAGCCACCGCATGAAGGTATACCCGCACCAAACTCCGGCGGTCCAAACCTCCCACTTCAAAGGTCACGTTGTAGGTAGAAGGTTGCTTCAACTCCTTTTTGGCCTCCTCAACCAGCCGTTCGTAGCGTTCTCGAAAAAGGTCTTCAATAACGCTTACTGCCAGGCTAAAATTGGGGTTCCGCTCTAACTCCTCGGGATCAAATAGAAGGGGGATGAGACCCAATTCCACGATATCGAGAATATCCCATCCATAGACGGAAACCTGACTTCGAGAACGAGCAAGGTTTGGTGTTCCCACGGCATCCTTCGGAGCGACCATCACTTTCACGTTTTCAAAAGGATGCGGTTCCAACCCGAAAATTCTAAACATTTCCTCCCATTCCTGGAATTGACGATTTTCCTCACCTGAAGAATTCCGAGCTTTTTGCCATTCCCGATTCCAACAATCGAGAAAAAGCAAACTCTCCCCTTTCACGTTAAAGACAATAGCCCGGCTCTGGAGAAGCATTTCAGAAAAAGGCGAACCAACCATGGCCTCACTGCGGGAAGAGTATAGAAGCATCCAGAGAAGAAACGTGGCGTACGAGGTTTTGGTTGCAACTCCAGATTGCCCACTCACATTGATATGTGCGCCATTATCACCTAAGATATACTTAAGGTCCAAAAGAGCCGCCTCTCCCCCAGCCAGTACACCGAACGGCAAACCTCTTTTGGCCCTCTTAAGTTGATCAAATCCAAGGGCAACGTCGACTTCTTCTGAGGTAACGCGCATCACTCGCTCTCCCACTGGTGGTGGAAGAGAAGGAGCCACGGTAACCCAGTCATCCTCTTCACGCTTTAAAACTCGGGTGACCACAACCTGTCCAAGGTACAGCGGCACTCCTTGATAAATACCTTCAAAACAGGCTTCTTCCTGGTAGCCACTCGAAATCGTTCCATCCCAGGAAGCAACAATTTCGGTAATCACTCCATAGGCCAGAAAAGCATCTCTCCCCCAGGAGTACTCGATCTTCACAATTTCATCCAAAGAGAGAACTCTATCCACTGAAGAATTCATGCGCACCCAGAAACGATATGGGGTCACCTCTTTAAGACCGGTTACTGTACCGAGCATCATCTCCACCATGGCCTACCTCCATACGCTCTTTACCCAGAGATATTGAATCCAAGAAGGCGAAGCAAAGAATTGCCCCAGTACATCCTCCAGGGCAATGATGGGAAAGATGTTTTCTGGAAGCCTCCGCCAAGGAAAGTCAGCCGTCAAACGAGGCAAGAGTCCGGCTAGGCGATCAAAGAAGCACGTCAGCTCCTGCTTCATCGCTGGCCAAGCTTCTTTCTGCAGCAACACCTCCAGGCGCACCAGACCTTTCCAGGGAAAACGTTCGTCTTTCTCGGTGAGCCGAAGGTACGAAAATACTTTGAGGAAGTTTTCCTCAAGAAGGAAACTCAAAAAAGGAGTCCTTTGTCCCCGATCTAGGTGGAAAAGTGCTTCCCTTCTTTCTGCAGAAAGGGGAAGCTGTTCAATCCGCTTAACGAGACCCACCGGACCTATGCCTGGTTGAAAGATAAGGCGTTCATTGGGATGTAAAACCCCGTCCTTGATTACCGGTATCCCCTGATGGAAAAGCTCCTGCGTTACCTGTTCTTCTAAACGAGAAAGAACATTAAAAAGGGCTTGCTGAGAAGCTTCGACATCCTGTGGACTCCGGGAAATACGCGCTGATTCCTCTATTTTGAACACAAAACCTTCAGCAAGCTTTAAAACTCCACCCCGAATCTCTTTTTTCTGAAATATTCCCTCAGGAACCCCCAGAACCCGCTCCATAGAAGGGGGTTTTTGGGGAGAAAATCCCATGGACACACCCCGACGCTTATCCCAGATCGCATATCCCGCCAAGAGCTCTCCAAGGAGAAGGACGTGTTCCCCAAAAAGAATCCGGGCATAGATCCGCATTCGCCCATCCACAAAAAAAGCCTTTTCAATATCATCGCATAAAACACTTTGCCTTTCCTTCCAATCTTCAACCTCTCCAAACTCTGCAACAGGTTGCCAATGGCTCTCAAGAAGCGAAACATGGGCAAACAAATCTTCACCACCGCTCCAGTGATCTATCTGAAAGTGGGCATGGCGAAAAAACTCTAAGACATCGACAAGGCCTCGAGGTTCTTCTTCCAAGAAGCTTTGCCCTCCCTCACCACCAAATGAAGTGGAAAATATTCAGCGAAAAGCTGGTCATGGGTTACAATTCCCACCATTTTCCCATCTTTTCCCAAGCGCAGTATCGCATCAGCCACCAGCTCAAGGTGTTCTCGATCCAGTGGTGAGAAGCCCTCGTCAATGAAGAGGCAATCCAAAATTCTCCTTTGTCCTCGTTCCTTGAGCCACAACCGAGAAATGGCCAAGGCCAGAGCCAGCGCAATCAAAGTCTTTTCCCCACCAGAGCATTCATGGAGAACACGTTCCTCCTGCCCAAAACGTCGATCTACCACGACCATTTGTGCCTTCCCACCTTCGCTCTTCATGCGAAGCACATAGCGTTCTCCAGAAAGGAAAAACAAAAGCTGGGAAGCTTCCTGCTCCAGCTTTTGAAAAAGCACTGCCAGAAGATAATTTTTAAAATTCCGGGCTTCAAGCGCTTCGAGGAGCTGCTCAAGAATTTCCCTTTTTCTTTTCTTTTCTGCGATTTCCCGCATTAACTCCTGCCACTCTTTGAGTTCTGCTTCCACGTTCTCCAAAGTCACATTAAGCCTTCCCAAGTTATTTTCCCTCTCTCCAACTTCATTACGTAATTGATTATACCGTTTTTTCTCTCTCTCCACCTCTTCGGGAAGATTTTCAATCCGGTCTTTTATCTCCAAAACATCCACCAAATCTTTCTCTTCCTCCTCCAAAGAAGCAATCCTTTCTTCCACTTGCCGCAAGGAGCCCTCAATCACGCTCAGACGTTCCTGCCAGTTCCCTCTTTTTTTATTTGCAAACTCGAGCAAATCGGCTTCACTCCACCCCAGGCGTGTGAGTTCTTGCCGGAAAATATCTCCCCTCGTTTTTTCTTCTTGCTCCCACTGCTTTTGTTCCCTCTCCAAAAAAAGGATCTCCTTTGCAAGTTCTTCCCTCCGCTCACTTAAACTCCGAAGCCTTTCTTCCGCTCCTTTTTCTTCTAAAAGCAACACGTTCAAATCTTTCTCGAGTACACCCAGTTGTTCGGTAATCGCAGCAAAAGCCTCTTGAAAGAGGACCTCTGCCGCAGAGACCTCGCTTCCTATCCGCATTGCCTGCAGGAAAGCCAAAATCGTTTTTCTCTGCTCTTCCAGTGCCTCCCCAAGTTTTTTATACCGCTCATCCATTTTCTGGAGTTTCAAAATCAATTCACTTTCTCGGTTGTTAAGATGCTTCTGTTTTTCTTTTTGCCTAGCTAATGCTTTTTCTCCCTCCAGGTGCTGGGATCGCACCTGTTCAAGCTCCATTTCCCTGGTCTGAATTATTTTCCGAAACATCTCCATAGTGAATTTCTCTTCCTGCCATTTTAAATCCCTCAAAATTCGTCTGAGTGTTGCCTCAATCTCGTTTTTTTGTCGTTCTTTTTGGACAATTTCTGATTGAATTCGTCCCCACTCCTTTTGGATATTCTCTTCTTCTCTGGAAATTATTTCGAGCGATTCCTGAAGATTTTCCAGTTGGGTTTTGAAGCGCGTTACTGAATCCTGCAACCGTCGGTAACGGGTTTCCCACTCTATGAAATCAACACGTTCACTCTCCTCAACCCCTTGACAGGGGGAAACAGTGCCACAGACCGGACAAACCCCCTTTTCAGCCCATTCCTTCCGTAATGTTTCCACCATGAACGCCCGAGATTTCCTCCGGTACTCCTGTTCAAAAACTTCCCACTTCTTTTGCGATTCTCGAAGATTTTCTTGTACTTTCTTCAAATTCTCAACTTTTTTTTCCCTTTCCTTTTTCCATCGTTCTTCATCGCTGCTCAGTCGCTTTCCTTCTTTCTGTAGTGATTCCAAATCCTTAAGGCAACCAAACCGTTGCTCGTAAAGAGGCCCGACTATTTTTTCCTTTTCTTTGAGATTCAAAACTTCTTGCATTAAAATTTTAAGACGTCTTTCCAGGTCCATGGCTTGTTCTTGAAGTCGCTCGGAATCCTTTTCCACCGTAGACCTTTCCCTTTGCAGACCAGTAATCTCTTCCCGAGTATCCTGAATCTCTCGCCAGAGAAACGATGTCTCAGATTTGAGCCGTTCAATTGCCTCAACCACAGGTAAAAGCTCCGTAAAAGCCTTCTCTTGTTCTCGAAGGCCACCAAGTTCCCGCGCCACCTTTTCCCTTTTCTGCCGATTGACTTCAAGAGAAAAAGCCGTGTTCTTTTCTTCGACCTTTACCTCTCTCAATTTCGCATTTCGCTTCTTGATCTCCTCAATCATCTCTTGAAGGTTGTTCCAGCTTTCCTGCCATGGCTGCCAGAATTCCAACTTCACTCGTTGTGCCTCGGTGATAACCTGATCCTCCCTGGCTTTTTCAAAAGCCTCCATCTTTTCTGCAAGGAGCTTTTTCTTTTTTTCCTGCTCTTCCTTCTGGGAGCGGGAAATGACCAGGAGACGTTCCAAGTTCTGCAATCGTTTTCTACTCTCTTCTTCTTTTTCCCTCAAGGAAACTAAAATAGCCTGAGCCTGGCGTATTTCCTCTTCGAAACGCATCTTCTGTACGAGTAGATTTTTTCCCTCTAAAATTTGCAAACGCGTCTCCTGCGGCTTGATTTCTCCTTCCAAGCGGTTAAAATCCTCCCTCACTTTCTCCCTAACCACATCGAGAACATCCAAACCAAAGAGACTGCTTAAAATTCGAAAACGGTCTGCCGGAGTTGCCTCAACGAAGCTCAGAGTTTCTCCCTGAGCCAGAAAAACCGAAGAGCGGAAGGTACTCGCATCAAATCCCAGAATCTTTTCAACCTCCCGGTTTACAGACTGTTCCCCCGAGCAGATGGGCTTCCAGCTTTCGTTTTCCCGTTTTTCCAATACTGCAGTTCCTCCTCTTTTCAGGGAAAATTCCCGAATAACCCGGAAGAACCTATCCCCCAGCAAGAACTCCAGTTCCACTCGCATGGTGTGTTCGGGAAATCCCCGATGGAGGATTTCCCGACGCCCCCGTTCCACCCTGATACCTCGACCATAGAGCGCAAAGAACAGAGCCTCCAGAATGGACGACTTACCAGCCCCATTGGGACCGACAATAACAAAAAGGTCTCCCTGATCGAAACGCACTTCGACTTCTTCAAGACCCAGAAACTTTTGTACCGCAAGCCGTATCGGTCTCACTCCGTTTCCTCCCCCTCCCGCCCCCCCCGATAGTAGAACTCAAAAAGGCGCACCACACCCTCCGAAAAACGATTCTCCTGACAAAACCGAGAAAAAAGCTGGGGAATCGTATCGAGTTCTACCGATTCCTCCGCCTCCGGTAACTCATGCTCCCTGGCAATGACTTCCGTCATCACCACTTTCC
>JBDIWM010000028.1 GCA_039638595.1 Atribacterota bacterium | reverse complement strand
AAGGTCAGGGATAGGAGGGGTGTTATCATCTTCAGGCATGGTGAGGATGGGAATTTGGGTAATGGACCCCTTTTTACCTCGAATCCTTCCCGCCCGTTCATACATCGTAGCAAGGTCCGTATAGAGATACCCAGGATATCCTCTCCGTCCCGGTACTTCTCGTCGAGCCGCTGAAATCTCACGCAACGCTTCACAGTAGTTGGTCATGTCGGTCAAAATCACCAGAACCTGCATATCCATCTCAAAAGCCAGAAATTCTGCTGCTGTAAGAGCCATACGGGGGGTAATGATCCGTTCTACCGCAGGGTCATTAGCCAGATTCACAAAAAGAACCGAACGTTCAATGGCACCAGTATTACGCAACTCGGAAATAAAGTAATTGGCCTCTTCAAAAGTAATCCCCAGCGCACCAAAAACCACCGCGAATTTTTCTTCTTCTCCGAGCACTTTCGCCTGACGAGCAATCTGAGCAGCAAGACGAGCGTGAGGTAAACCAGCACCGGAAAAAATGGGGAGCTTCTGCCCCCGTACCAAGGTATTGAGACCATCAATGGCCGAGACCCCAGTCTGGATAAAGTCGGTGGGGTAGTCACGCGCTACAGGGTTGATAGGGTTTCCATTAATGTCCAAACGAACTTCGGGAACAATCTCTGGTCCACCGTCAATGGAAATTCCTGAACCATTAAAGATCCTCCCCAAAATATCCGGCGCAACCGGAAGTTCCATAACCCGTCCCAGAAAACGAACGGTACTCTGCCCAATTCCAATACCCTCAGTTCCCTCAAAAACCTGCACCAGGGCCTTGCCTTTACTGGTCATGAGCACCTGGCCCCGACGGGTACTGCCATCCCGCAATGCAATTTCTACAATTTCCATGTACTTGGCATCTTCAACCTGCTCCACCGCTAAAAGCGGACCGGCGACTTCAGAAATAGTTGTGAACTCTTTATACATTGCTTTCAACCTCGCCTCTTAATTTTGCTTCCAGTTGTTCCTGAAGGTCCTCGGCAATTTGCTCAATCTTTGCCAGGTCTTCCTCGGAAAGGTACTTGGCTCGAGCAATCCGTTCCCGAGCCGGAATATGCAGAACATCCTTGAGCGAAAGGCCCTTCTCCAGAGCCTCCATACCAGCCCTAAAGTAAGCCAGAATTACCTTCAAAATCAGATACTGTTTCCGCAAAGAGGTAAAGGTATCAAGTTCATGGAACGCATTCTGCTGAAGAAAATCCTCTCGCACCGAACGGGCAACCTCTAGAACAAAACGGTCCTTGGAGGAGAGCGATTCAACACCCACCAGTCTTACTACTTCTTCAAGTTCTGCTTCCTGCTGGAGGATTTTCATCGCCAACACTCGATTCTCCGCAAAATCAGGCGCCACATTCTCTTTCCAAAACTCCTCGAGGTGCGGGATGTACAGAGAATAACTGACCAGCCAGTTGATAGCCGGAAAATGACGCTTATACGCCAGCTTGTCTTCCAGTCCCCAGAATACCTGTACGACTCGCAATGTATTCTGCGTAACTGGTTCGGATAAGTCGCCACCCGGAGGAGAAACGGCTCCAATAACACTCAAAGACCCCACTCGACCATCCTGTCCCAAGCACCGCACCTTTCCAGCCCGTTCATAGAAACTGGCAATTCGGCTTCCAAGGTATGCCGGGAAACCTTCGTCACCAGGCATTTCTTCCAATCTTCCCGAAATTTCCCGCATGGCTTCCGCCCATCGGGACGTGGAGTCTGCCATCAGAGCCACTTTATATCCCATATCTCGGAAATACTCCGCAATGGTGATTCCGGTATATACCGAAGCTTCCCGAGCAGCCACGGGCATATTCGAAGTATTGGCAATGAGCACCGTTCGCTGCATCAGGGGTTCCCCCGTATATGGGTCAATCAACTCAGGGAACTCCATGAGGACATCGGTCATCTCATTGCCCCGTTCCCCACAGCCGATAAAGACAATGATATCGGCATCCGACCATTTGGCAAGCTGGTGCTGAACCACGGTTTTTCCGCTTCCAAAAGGACCAGGGATACAGGCAACACCACCTTTGGCAATGGGAAACAGGGTGTCAATCACTCGTTGTCCAGTAACGAGCGGTTCGTCCAGATTCAATTTTTCCTGATAGGGACGGGGAGTACGCACTGGCCAGCGCTGCATCATAGTAATCTTTCTCTCCTCGCCACTTTGCTCAACAACCGCGATGACTTCTTCCACCGTAAATGACCCCTCTCGGATATCCTTCACTTTCCCAGAAATCCCGGGAGGAACCATAACTTTATGGATGATGGTCTTGGTTTCTGCAACCTCTCCCAAAATATCACCAGGATTAATCTCTACTCCCACCTGAACTACCGGACGAAAATACCATTTTTTTGCTCGGTCCAGTGCTTTCGTTTCAACCCCACGGGCAATAAAATCCCCAAAATCAGCCCTGATTTTTTCCAGAGGTCGTTGGGTTCCATCGAAAATGCTTCCAATCAGTCCCGGACCCAGTTCTACACTCAGGGGCTCAAACGTCGACACCACCGGTTCCCCAGGTTTGATTCCCGCGGTTTCCTCATAAACCTGGATGGTAACCCGGTCTTCATGAATACCGATGATTTCTCCAACCAGTCCCTTTTCTCCAACCTTCACCATATCATACATCTTTGCTCCTACAAGATCGACCGCCACCACAACCGGACCATTGACGCTCAATACCGTTCCTTTATTCTCCATCTCCATCATTCCTCTCCCTGAAGCAAGACATTGCTCCCAATGGCTATTTCGACGAGTTTCTTCACAAAGTCAGCACCCCGACCAAGTTCAGATGAACGGGTCGGAATACCGAGTACCACCGGTAATGCTTCAGCTCTGAGATCCTCAAAATACTCTTTGAGTAGGTCGTAAAATTTCCATTCGGTAAAAATAACCGCATATTGGACTCTCCGCAGAGTCGGTAAAATCTTAGAGAGTTCTTGAGACGTATAAACCACAAAGGTATCAATTCCCATGCCTCGAAAGCAGAGCGTATTCTCCTCTCCCCCCACAAAAGCCAGACGAAATTCACTCATAGTAACACTCCCGGACTTGGCTTCTTAACACTTCATGAGGCAATCCAAAGTACTTTCCCTCTAACAGGATGCGCAAATTCTTAACGTCGATGTATTTCGCCCAGAAGAACCCAAACACCGGCTCTGGACCAAAGGTCTGGGAACTGAAAGAACGGGCAAAACGAGTGAGATAATTATCCATTCGTTTCTCCACTTCAGCCACGTAGTAAGGATCATCATAGAACGACTCAACTGGCAAAATAAATGAAAATCCCAGATCCGCAATCATTTCTGGAACCTTCTCTGATGAAGCATTGAGCAGATTTAAAAAGGCTTCCTGCGACACTAAAGGATTTAGGGTGTACATGGAACGGACCATTTCAGGCTTTCCTTTCTGACATCGAGCACGAAGAGCTGCCTTCAAATATGCAAAAGCAATATACGCAAGGAACCAGTTCTTTAAGACCTGACTCTCATGCCTCAGAGCCAGCTTGTATACTTCTTGCAAATAGAAACGGTCCAGAACGAATTCCAAAATTTGAACATTATAGGCGTGACTCTCAAAGGAAGAAAGGGCCTCTCGAATGGCATCTTCAAAAGGGTCAGGAAGAAACTCTTTGCCTTCTCCACTGAAGAACCGGAATACTTTTTTCGCATCCAGAGTCGTGGGATACGATTTCTCCAAAGTTTTCTTGGCCAGGTGATGCTTCATAGCCAGTTTCAAGAAATTAAAATCAAAACCGAGGATAAAGAATCGGGTCAACGGTTTAGCAATCCGATATCGATCGAAATCCTCCACCATACTCCATAAATGACTCATTAATGCTTCATCAATAGCCTGAGGATCATGAAACGTACCCTGGAACGATACCCCCCAGTAGGGGATCTCGGTAACCATCCGCAAAGCCTGCTCCAAATCTTCGGCCTTGATCACGTTTTCCAAAACCTTCTGGCTCAAGATTCCGCTTTCCAAAGCCCTCACTCGCCCCACCAGATAAGCAAATTCAGTATCCTCCTCTAATCGGGGTCGAATGATTTGTAACTTCATTGGCTTACACCCTGAAAAAGCGTTTTCACAATAAACCCTTCATTCCTCTTCAGGAAATCATCCAAAATGGTAGAAAAAGTAACACTCACGCTCATGCCACCTTTTTTCAAAATGAAACCCCGTTCATTCGGAACATCAAGTATACCCCCGAAGCGGAGTTGATGACGCGTCTTTTTGTTCACCTCTTCCAGGAATTTCTGCCCCAACCTTTCCCCTTCCTGAGGAAACATCCACACCTCTTCATCACCACTCTGGACGGAATGGAGGAGAATCCTCTCACACCATCTTTGGTACGACTTTTCAACTTCGTCCAGGAAAAGTCCGGTGAGACGCTGTTTTAAGAGTTTTACTGCTTCGTTTTTCACCTTTCCAATTTCATGGCGACTCTGAAGTTTTATTGCCGCCATCTTACGCTGAATCTCTGCTTCAATTTCTCTTCGGCGACGTTCCAAAATACGCACCGATTCTCTGTGCAATTCTTCCTCAATCTTCTGCAACCGAAACTTCGCCTCCTTAGAGGCTTTTTCTAAAATCGCTTTCTTGTGTGTTTCGGCCTCCTGGCTGATCTTCTCCAGAATGTCTTCCAAGGGCATAATGACACCCCTACAATTTGACAGAATTCAAAAGAAGAATCGTGGCGAGCAAGGACAGAACTGCGTACGTCTCAACCATGGCAGGGAGGATGATGGCCTTACCGGTTTCTTCTGGACGTCTGGCAATAAGACCAATCGAAGCTGCAGCAGTCTTACCCTGGGAAATACCGGAGAGAAGACCAACAATGGCAATCGGTAAACAGGCAAACATAATTTGCATCCCTTGTGCCACATTGACCGTCACCGGAGTTCCTCCAAACAAACCCAGTTTAATTAAAACCCAGAAACCGGCTAGTAACCCGTAAATACCCTGTGTCCCGGGCAAGGCTTGAAGGAGAAGCACCTGACCAAACTTGCCAGGATCCTCGGTCATCACCCCAGCGCCAGCTTCTCCAGCAATTCCAACTCCCACCGCCGAACCAATTCCCGCCAATCCTATGGCCAAAGCAGAACCCAAAAGCGCAAAAACTAACCCATCAACAAGCATGATAAAACCTCCTCAAGACAGTTTGATGTATTTTGTTTTGTAACCGAAAGGTTTAAATTCCCGACCGCCATTCTCATAAAACTTGGTGAAAAACTCCACGTACTGTAAACGAGCCGAATGAACAAAAGCTCCCAAACCGCTCATCAAAAGATTAAATACATTGAAAAGAAGAGCAACAAGAAGGCCAATAAGCCATCCGATATAGGGTGAACCACCAAAAAGCATTCCCAGGGTCCGAGCCAGAATGGCAATAATGGAACTCGACAATCCCAGAGCAAAAAGACGAGAATAGGAGAGCACATCCCCAAGGTAGGAAACCACACCATAGAGACTCAAAATCCCAGAAAGAACCTTCATCACTGGATTTTTCTTCGCTCTTCCCTGTGTTGCCACCAGGAACAGAGCGCTTCCCACAACCATTGGTAGGGCGATACTCTTCAACGCTCCTATGCCAGTCATCCCAAGGAGATACAAAACGATGGCCAAAAGAAATACAAACCAGCTCAGGTGGTCCATAATCGCCACTGCAAAATGTTTTCGGCGCCATTCCTTCACAAAACTTAACCCAATACCAACCAAAATTTGCACGATGCCCAGAGCAAGCGAAAAGATGAGCATCGGAAGAGGATTATTCACCGGGTCAATAATGGTTAGCGCTTTCTTAAACTGAGTCACCGCAGCAAGGAAAGATGGTAGGTAATCGAAAACATCGCCCAGCCAAGAACCAGTCGCCATTCCCACACCGATGGAAGCAACTCCACCCCATCCTAACATATGGAAAAAACGCCGAGCCGATTCACTTAGAGGGAGAAAGAAGGGAGCAAAAAAACCGAGCAGCGCCAGAACCAGTCCGTAGATGACATCCCCAAGGCAAATTCCAAAAAAGAGAAAGAAGAACAAGGACAAAAACGGAGTAGGATCGAGTTCGGTATAATTCGGAAGACCATAGAGGCGAGTGAGCACTTCAAAGTTTCGGGCCCATACTCCATTATGAAGGTCAATGGGAGGCTTTTCGCCTTCTTGAGGCTCTCTCTGATAGAGAACCCACTCCCGACCGATTCGCTGCAGCGACTGTTCAAGAACCGGGATGATTTCTTCTTTTGCCCATCCACTGATAAGACTGGTATCTTTAGTCTGCAGAATGACTCTTTCAACTTCCTCCCGCTCCAGAAGAACGCTGTAATAATCATGGGCTACCTTCAGGTCTTTCTCAAACTTAAGATAACGCAGAGTTTTTTGAATTAGGGATTCTTTTTCAGCCATAACTTCATGAAGACGGGTTTCTAATTTGTGCGCCGCTTCTTTCGGTGTTCCTTCAAAGGCCTGGGGAAATACTAAAGGCACAAGAGACAAAGCGTGAAAGATTTCTTTGATTTTCTCCTCCAGATCTCTATGCCCTACCAGAAAAACCCAGAAACCGCGAGTGGAGGGAAAAGTTTCCAACAACCATTCCCGACCCAGCTCTTTCAGTTTTTCCAAAAGCACAGTATGCTTCTCTGACGGCACTTCCAGAAGGTAACTGAACGTGAAGCGAGTTCCAGCAATATATTCAAGCGGAACTTGAACCTCTTTCATTCGTTTCAGGAATTCTAGATTACTATTTAATTTGTGAATCACCGCGCGAACCTGGTTTAACTGTTCTTCGATGGCTAAACAAGCTCGATAAACGGGGGCATAACTAAAATTATGATGGAGGAAATCCTCTTTCTTTACTTCTACAGGCCGTGGGAAAAAGCTCTCCAAGGCCCCTGGCTTATTCTGACGGTATCGCTCAAGGAAATCAAGACAGTAACGGACCTCTCCTAACATTCGTTCCAACTCTTCTTCCCTCGATGAAGAAGAGGGTAAAAGGTCCGGGAAAGGATTCTCTTCGGCCACAACCTCCACCGCACCCAGATCCTGCAAACATTCAACAATAGCGCTTTTCAGAGAGCGATGCGCAACAATATGAATCTTCTTAACTTTGCTGATGGCCATATTCGTTTTTCAACCTTTCTAAAAGATTCCGAGCCAGCGCCTCCACTCTCTGATTCAGTTCCTCTCTGAGGCGCCTTGCTTCTTCCAGAGAACGAATCCGAACTTTTTCACTTTCCTCCTCTGCCCGAGCAAGCATCTCGTCTCTTAACCTCTGCGCTCGCGCTTCCGTCTCGCGCAATACCGTATCCCGTAGTTCTTTAGCCCGCACCTCAACATCTTCCAGAATCTTTGCGGCCTCCTGTTCAGCCTGCTTCAATTCCCTCTCTTTTGTTTGCTCCAATTTTCGAATTCGTTCCACGGCCTCTTCGATCATCTTCTTTAACCTCCGATTTGATGGAGAATACATTGCATGATATATTAGCAAAAGGATAGGTGCTTTTCAACCATAGATTGCGAAAGGAGGAAAAATCTCTATGCCGAAGGCACTGGTTCTGTATTACACTCGCACCGGAACTACTGAAACTATGGCAAAGGCCATAGCTCAAGCACTTCAGGAAGAAGATCTTTCGGTTGACCTATTTCACTGTGACCATTTTTCACTCCATACCTTACCCCAGTACCACCTTATCGTCATCGGTTCCCCCACATACTATGGAAACATGGCTGCAGAGGTCAAGAAATTGCTGGACGAAAGCGTGCGATTCCACGGTGAACTCAATGGAAGGGTGGGCGGTGCTTTCACCTCTTCCGGTAACCCTGCGGGAGGCAACGAAACGACCATTCTTTCCATTCTCCAAGCACTCCTCATTCATGGAATGGTCATAAAAGGCATGCCGGAAGGGAGTCATTATGGCCCGGTCGCCATAGAATGCTTTGACCAGCAGATCGAACAAGAATGCCGGAATTATGCCCGAGAACTGGCAAAATTAACCAAATCCCTCTGGGCTTCCTGAACGGGCATGACCACTTCCCCCTCCTGGGCGGTTCCAAAAACGCGGGCACATCTTCTTCCTCGAGCCCACAAAAAACAAGCAGCATAAGCACAGAGCAACGCATCACAAGCGTCAATAAAAAAAGACGAATCCTGAAGGGCAGAGAAAAACCGTTCCAAGCCCTGGAGGGGAGGTGAAAACGACGTCGTAAGCTCAGCGATACGCTGCTGGAAAAGAGGAAATCTTTGTCTTGATTTCTTCTCTTGCCAGTAGGTCTCAAGTGTCTCTTTCCCCCATAAACCAAGGACAATAAGAGGAGGGAAAACCTCAAAAGCAATCCGCCAGAATGAATCCAAAATGGTGGAGGTAATCTGAAAATGGTTTTGACAAAGCAACTGCCAGAACAAAGCAAGCCGAGGATATTTCTGTTCCACAATGGTCAGGTTGACTGGCAAAATCCCACCACGGAATCTCCGTAAGAAAATACTGATTTCCCGCTCAGGTCGGCGATTCCCTTCACGGTTTTTGACGGTAAGCGGTGCATCAATGGCTAAAACCAAGGTTTCTTCTTGATGAGTATGAAAAAACGACATAAAATCCTCTAAACCAAAAAGGTGAAGCACGGTTTCATAGAAAAAACCGTTATCGTCCTTGTGAATGATACATAGAGCCGAAGGGCGCTTCAA
The DNA here is from genome assembly GCA_039638595.1 of Atribacterota bacterium. Lineage (NCBI taxonomy): Bacteria > Pseudomonadati > Atribacterota > Atribacteria > Atribacterales > Candidatus Caldatribacteriaceae > Candidatus Profundicultor > Candidatus Profundicultor thermophilus. Next base: position 17,505 of record JBDIWM010000028.1, on the reverse strand, counting down.
CCCCCAAGCAAGATCAACGCCGATAAACTTCAAAATGTTCCTCAAGGCAGGATTTTCCCAGACCCTGGTCTTTTTCCACTGGATACCCTCCATCAAAACAGGCAAAGCAGTATAAAGATGGAGGAGGCTGAATGCTCCGCTTCAGTCCCTCAAGGGAAAGATACCGTAAACTATCAAGTCCCAGGTATTTCTCAATTTCAGGAACAGCAAGACGAGCAGCAAGAAGTTCTTCAGAAGTAGGAAAGTCAATTCCGTAATAGCAGGGAAAACGATGAGGTGGGGAACTGACCCGCAAATGGACTTCTTTGACTCCAGCTTCTTTGAGGGTAGCAATTCGTTCCCGTGAAGTATTTCCCCGGACAATAGAATCTTCGATAATGACCACCCGTTTTCCCCGAAGCATGGCTTTCAAGGGATTAAGTTTTAAACGTACCGCCAGATTGCGTGGTTCATGCCCCGGTTGAATGAAAGTCCGACCCACATAAGGATTGCGCACCATGGCGAACTCCAGGGGAATTCCCGAAGCTTCGGCAAAACCCAGAGCTGCAAAAATTCCTGAATCCGGTACCGGCACCACGATATCCGCACCACATGCTTCGTCTTCAGCCAGAATTCTTCCCATTCTTTTCCTGGCCTCAGCCACATGATTCCCAAAGACAAACGTATCCGGACGGGCGAAATAGATGAGTTCAAATACACAGAACGCTTTCTTCGAAGAATAGGCATAAAAGAAAGAGCGAGGACCATTTTCATCGAGAATGAGCATTTCGCCCGGTTCGATTTCTCGGATAAATTCCCCTCCCAACACCTCAATGGCACAACTCTCAGAGCTTACCAGGTACCCATCACCTAATTTCCCAAGACAGAGCGGACGAAAACCCCACGGATCTCTGACCGCGATAAGCTTATCCCGAGAAAGAATACCCAGAGAATAGGCTCCTCGCATTTCCCATAGCGCTTCTTTAATTGAATCCTCCAGGCTATCAAAAGCGCTCCCGGCCAAAAGATGGAGGATGAGTTCTGTATCGGTTGAAGACTGAACGACCGCACCCTTTCGGCTCAATTTTTTCCAGAGCGATGGCGTATTCACCAGATTCCCATTATGGGCAACGGCAATGCCTCCCAATCTTGATTCCCCAAGGAAAGGCTGAATATTTCGCGTTGAAGAATCACCTGTGGTTGAATACCGAACGTGGCCTAGAGCGATATGCCCTTTGAATCTACGCAAATGGTCTTCCTCAAAAACTTCGTGCACCAAACCCATTCCCTTGTATTCCTGCAGCCGCTTCCCATCCGAAATGACCAGTCCGGCACTCTCCTGACCACGATGTTGCAAAGAAAAAAGTCCGAGGTACGCAACCACTGCAGCATCTTTCAGACCATAGACTCCAAAAACACCACATTTTTCTCGGGTCACACTTCTCTGGGTCGGCGTCATCAACTCAACACACTCTCCCAACGCTCTTTCAAATTCAGCACCGGCAACGCAACGAGCACCTCCCGGCCATTCTGGACCAGAAGTTCTTTCCCACCGACTCTTCCTAAAATAGCAAATGGAACACCCCTCTTTTGAGCCATCATGACAATCTTCGAACCATTCTCTTCACTGAAACTGAGCACAACTCTTCCCCGGCTTTCCCCAAAGAGCACCGCATCCATTCTCAGGGTTTTCCACCGTTCCACATTCACCACCACTCCCAGAGGGAGTTCTCCGGCAAGACAAGCTTCAAGAAGTGCAAAGAAAAGACCTCCCTCACTCACATCCAATGCTGACACAACCAAATCTTCCATAATCAATTCAATCAAAAGTTCCTGCAGCGCTTTCTCTTCACCGAGCGAAAAGGAAGGAAGTGGTCCAGCCTCAAAGCCATGGATCACCCGCAGATATTCACTGCCCCCCAGTTCCTCCCTCACCTCACCCAGAAGAGCAACCACGTGATTCTCTTGCTTAAAAACCCCATCTACCGCTTTTTTAACATCTTCGATAATCCCCACCATGCCGATCGTAGGGACAGGGTAAATGGCTCCAAGGGGATTTTCGTTGTAGAAAGAAACATTTCCACTCACGATCGGAAGACCAAAAAATCGGCTGGCATCAGCAATCCCTTTGACCGCTTCCACAAACTGCCAGTATCGATCAGGCTTTTCCGGATTCCCAAAATTAAGGCAATCGGTAATCCCGGCAGGGCGGGCTCCACAGGTAGCGAGATTCAGTGCCGCCTCTGCAACCGCCATCTGTGCCCCCCGGTACGGGTCAAGATAACAGTAAACCGGATTGCAGTCAGTGGTTACGGCGATACCCCATTTTTTTCCCTTCACCCGCAGGACTGAAGTGCCTTTTCCAGGTAAAACAACCGTGTTGGTCTGCACCATATGGTCATACTGCTCATAAACCCACTTTCGGGAACACAGGTTGGGAGAAGAGAGCATGATTTGCACCACCCGCTCATAATCCTCAGGAAGAGGAAGACTGGACAATGCGAAGGAATTCACTTCATCAAGATATACCGGCCTTTCCCGAGGCGGAGTATAAATGGGCGGAGCAGTCAATTCGTTAACCGGGATATCGGCCACCACTTTACCCCGATGGATGATGGTCACTTTTCGGTTTCCAGTGACCGTACCCACGATTTCAGCTTCAAGACCCCATTTCTTGAAAATTTTCCGAACTTCCTCTTCATAACCTTTCCTTACACAGAGTAACATGCGTTCCTGGGACTCCGACATCATAATTTCCCAAGCTTCCATTCCTTCTTCGCGCAGTGGCACTTGATCAAGGTTAAGCTCGATTCCGCTTTTTCCCGCAGCCGCCATTTCGCTTGCCGAGCAGGTCAGACCGGCAGCACCCATGTCCTTCACGCCAACCACAAAACCGGTAGCGAGCGCTTCCAGGGTGGCCTCAATCAGACATTTTTCAGTGAATGGGTCGCCAATCTGGACGCTGGGCCTTTTTTCCTCACCCTCGGCAAATTCCTGTGAGGCCAGGATACTGCAACCACCAATGCCATCCCGACCGGTTTTGTTTCCCACGTAAAGGATGACATTTCCCTCCCCCCGAGCCACCGCCTGCGCCAGTTTTCCCTTCTCTGCAATTCCCACACACATCACATTAACCAGGCAATTCCCCCGAAAAGCGGGATGAAAGTACAGCTCTCCACCCACGGTAGGAACCCCAACACAGTTTCCATAAAATGCAATCCCTTCCACCACTCCCCGAAATACATAGCGAGAATTCCGGTCCTCTAAAGGACCAAAACGAAGCGAATCAAAACAGGCTACAGGCCGAGCACCACTCCCTAAGATATCTCGAATGATACCGCCAATCCCGGTTGCCGCTCCCTGTTTTGGCTCAATCTGAGAAGGATGGTTGTGACTCTCCATTTTAAAAATGATAGCCAGGTCATCATAGATGATACCCCCAGCATCTTCGCCACACAACACTGGAAAACGACCCTGACGGGGAAAGAGCTCAAGCCACCTCCGGGAATGAGGATACCCACAGTGTTCTGACCATTCCACCGAAAACATGGCTACTTCAGTTGGTGTGGGTACTCGCCCTAAAATCTCCACAATTTTTTGATATTCTGCTTTCCTCAAACCAAGTTCTTCACCGATTCTTTCGATTTCTTCCACCTTGATTCTCCTTTAACCAGGTGATGAGAGAAAGAAAAAGTTTTTTTCCATCTTCAGAACCCAAGAGAGCCTCTGAAGCTCTCTCCGGGTGGGGCATCATCCCCAAAACTCTAAAATCTGGAGAAGTGACGCCAGCAATATTTTCCACAGATCCATTAGGGTTAAAACGTACGTTTTCCTCACCATGAGGACCACAGTAGCGAAAAATAATCTGCTTTTTTCTTTTCAGCTCCTCAAGCTCAGAAGAAGACATAAAGAAATTCCCCTGATGATGGGCAATGGGGATTCGGACGATCTCTCCAGGAGAAAAAAGTTGTGTAAAGGGTGTATCGGTATTTTCCACCTTTAAATAGGTATACCGACACACAAAACGTCCATCCCGATTTGGCAAAAGTGCTCCCGGAAGAAGTCCACTTTCCAGGAGAATCTGGAAACCGTTGCAGATACCAAGGACTAAACCCCCTTCCTGGGCAAATCTCCGAATCGATGCCATAATGGGTGAAAAACGAGCAATAGCCCCTGTACGGAGATAGTCACCGTAACTAAAACCACCAGGCAAAATCACACAGTCACATCCCTGTAAATCGTGATCTTGATGCCAGAGCCAGACTGTATCAACTCGCATCACGTTTGCAAGAACGTAGTAACAATCGTAATCACAGTTCGAACCTGGAAATACCACGACACCGAATTTCATTGTTCAACCCCAACCTCAAAAGAATACCGTTCAATCACCGGGTTGACTAAAAGCTGGTCACACATTTCCTGGATACGCTTGCGAGCCAATTCCAGATTCTCCTCTTCCATCATCACCTCAAAGAATTTTCCCGTTTTCACTTCTCCAACTTCCCCATAACCCAAAGTGTGCAGAGCATTGCGAATTGTTACCCCCTGAGGATCGAATACCCCTTCTTTTAAGACAACGATAATTTTACCACGGTATTTCATCCATACTCCTCCTTAAGCTGGGTGAGACCACCCAGCTTTAATAGTGAATCTCTTCTTTTCTTCCTGACAGCGACGAACGGACGATGGCATCACAAATCACGGCGCAGCGGTATCCATCTTCAAAAGTAGCTCCATATGGTGCGACTGCTTTATCATTGACCACCGCATCCAATAAATGCGAAATCGCATGGACGAAAGTATGTTCCCATCCGATAATGTGTCCATGCGGCCACCAGTATTCGTAAAAAGGATGGTAACTCTCAGTAACGAGTACCTGATGAAACCCCTGGAAAACCTTTGGTTCCTCACCCACCAGATGAACTTCAAGCTCGTTGAATCGCTCCAGATTGAATCGAATACTGCCTCGAGAACCATTAATTTCTATGACTTGATGATTCTTTCGTCCAGCACAAAAGCGCGATGCTTCAAGCGTTCCAATTGCTCCGCAGGAGAACTCCACAACGGCGACAAATGCGTCGTCCACAGTGACAGGAACCTTTTTGGCGGGATCTTCAATAGATGGTCGCTCTTTGATAAAGGTCCGGGTTAACGCACTTACAGTACTAATATCACCGATAAGGAAACGTGCCAGATCAATGATATGCGAACCCAAATCCCCCAGCGCTCCTGATCCGGCGACATCCTTATCAAGGCGCCATACCATCGGAAAGTTTGGATCCATAATCCATTCCTGCAAATACTGAGCTCGAAAATGGTAAATTTCTCCCAATTTTCCCTGGGTGATAAAATCACGGGCTAAACGCAGCGCAGGAACAAAGCGATAATTAAAACACACCATGGACTTGGCCGAAGACTTTTGCGCTGCCTCCCACATTTTTCGAGCTTCCTCAACCGTTCCCGCCAAGGGTTTCTCACAGAAAACATGCTTTCCCATGTTGAGTGCAGTCACCGAAGGTTCATAATGAAGCGAATTTGGACCACTATTGTCAAGAATCTGAACTTCAGGGTCTTTGAGCATTTCCTGCCAGTCCCGATACGCCTTTTCATATCCATATCGGACTCGAGCTTCTTCAACCGCTTTCTCATTTCTCCCGCAGATGGCCACAAGCCTGGGTATTGCGACCGGAGGCCAGAAGATATAGGGATATTTTTTGTAAGCATTGGTATGGGCTTTGCCCATAAAGGCATATCCCAACATGCCAATACCAATTCTCGGAATTTCACCCCCTTCACCTCTTACCTCTCCCATAGTCACAAAACCAACTTTCTCACCCATTTATTGAATCCTCCTTTCTATAAGGGTTGACCTCTTTCAAAATACCCATAATCTGGTCCGCTAGCTGATAAATCTCTTCTTCCTTCAATCCCCCAAGATCCACAATCACTGAAACGGTGATAAAATCGAGATCTTTCCCCACCGCAGGTATAACCCGGTTTTCCAGATTTTCTTCTTGAATTCGTTTTCGAAAATACTCGGCCATCCTCCACGCCTCCTGATAAAGGGTCGGCCACTTCGCCACATTTTCATCAGCAAGAACAAAGCCAACTTCTGCTTTATCACCCCGTACCCGCACCAGAGCAAAATCACCAAAAGGGTAATGCTCCTCGATATAGAGCCGAAACACTTTTCCCCGAGGTACGAAAATTTCTCACACCTCCCCCCGTATTGTAGCAAAAGACGGTTCAAAGAGTAAAAGTGCGACACCAAAAAATGAGCAAAAAGCACCTCAAAAGATAGGGAAGTAGTTGACAGCCATTCGACGAGGAATTAAAATGAAAGCGCTGCCGAAGTGGCGGAATGGCAGACGCACTGGAATCAGGATCCAGTGAGCACAAGCTCGTGCGGGTTCAACTCCCGCCTTCGGCACCAGGGGCGCGGTTAACTCAGCGGAAGAGTGCCATCCTCACACGGTGGAAGTCGCTGGTTCGAATCCAGCACCGCGCACCATTTTTACTCTTGTTGCTTCTTTTTTTCCATTCGCTCAATTTCACTATCGATAAAGGAACGCATCGCTTTTAGAACTTCAAGTTTAGCCTGAGAAATGTGTTTACGGGCTTCCTCATTCAGAAAAGGACCAAAAACCCGCTCCATGGGCGCAAAGAAAAATTCTTCAAAAACCTCTCGCATCTTCTCCTTTTCTTTTTCCATCTCCCTCAACTCCTCTTCAGGTGTCTATCCACCAACTTTTTGGCCTCACTCTCATTCCCCACCACTTCGAAGTCCACCACAAAAGCACCCAGGGATTCCATCTGGGACATGAGTCTTCGCAACGCTTTGTCCTTACCAAAAAGGCCAGGACGAATGTACGCTACCGAACGTTTTCCTTCCATGCCACTCACACCCTGAAGAAAATTAGTTAATTCTGGAGAAATCTTCCCTCCCCAGGCGCTTACCACATAGGAACCAACCAGAACCAAATCAAAAGGGCGAAAGTTCACCGGAGAAGCGGTATTCTCAACTTCAATGGTCTTCACCGTACATCCAGCTTTTTCGAAAAGACTAGCCATAAAACGGGTAATCTCAACTAAACCTTTGTCCTTGTTCGTGTAAACCAGGGCAATCCTCAAAAACTACTCACCTCACATCCTGAAATTACCAACACCTTTACTATAGCACACTCAGCTTTGGCAGACCACGCTCATCCAAGATGACACTGTTAATTTTTCCAAGAGCACAAGTCTCAACTCGTGAATTTTTTGCTCAATAGGTGGCCAATCTCCTTCTTCAAAACCAGAAAGAAGAATTTTTCCGCCTTTTTCTAAATGGTTTGTCATAATCAATAGATATTTCAAGGAAAAGTAAGGACCGATGTTGGCAACAATAAAGTCAAATTTTCCCTCCACCCGACTCATATCCCCCACAAAAAGCTCCACATGGGAATTCTCCAAGTCATTGAGGGCCAGGTTCCTCTGTACTTCTTCAATCGCCAGCGGATCCACATCAATTCCGTATACCCTCTTTGCTCCCATTTTCAACGCCAGGATACTGAGAATCCCTGAACCAATTCCAACGTCAAGGAAACTCATCCCCTCTTGAAAATATTTTTTGATGAAGCGCAGGCACCCATAGGTGGTGGGATGGTGCCCGGTTCCGAAAGCATAAGCAGGGTAGATGACTACATCAAAAAGCGCGTTCATCTTTTCTTCCCAGGGAGGACGCACCACCAAGTCTTCGTCAATCCATATGGGAGAAAAGTTTTCTCTCCATTTTCCCCAATCTCCTTCTTCCTCCTCTTCCTGCCACCACCTTTCTACAAAGGGAAGCGACATTTGAGGGAGGGGTTGTAAAAAGTACGCGATCACCGTTTGACAATCCACTTCCCATGCCCCTAAGCTATCCAGTTTCGAAAACCACCACCAGAATGCATCTTTTTGGTCTTCAAGGAGGATAAAGGTCACTTTAATCCAGGTTCTCTTCATTTCTGTTCCTTCTCGGCAATCAGCAAAAATCCAGAGGCAACTCTACACCCCATCCCCAAAACCTCAAATTGAGCGTCGTAGGAAGAGGCGAGAACCAGAAATTCCCGATAGAGCTCCTCACTGCGAACCAACTTTTTTCGGACAGCCGGAGAAAGGAGTCGAGCTAAAGTTCCAGTAGCCACACACCGCCTGACCTTTAATCCGTTATCCGCTACCAAATTGATGATTTCTTGGGGAGTAAACGCATGGAAGGGGGGAAAGAGGAAACGAGAAAAAAACGGGATTTTCTCTTCTATCGCTTCAAAAAAAGAAGGATGGTCCCAATTTCCTGACTCCCAGAATTTCTTAGTCCAGGTGAGCTTTTTATGCCAACGTAATTCCATCTCTATAGCGACAGGGATCTGTCCCAGTCGGTTCACCACAGAAATGACCAAAAACCGCTTGGTTACTCGAGTAAGCTCTCGAAGGGCCCTTTTTTCCTCCGGATACGCATAGGAAATCGGGGCATCCAGGGACAAAACCAGGTCAAAGCGTCCTTCCTCAAAAAGCGAAAGGTCTTGAATCTTCCCTACAACAAACTCCATTGAAACCCCAGCTTCTCGAGCCTGTCTTCGGGCTTCTTCCACCATAGAAGGCGAAAGATCAAGATGAACCACCTGACACCCTCTCCGGGCAAGTTCTACTGAATATCGACCAAACCCACCTCCCGCATCAAGAACCTGAATTCCAGGACGAATCAGGGGTTCAATTTCCCACCAAACCAAATCGGTATGAATTTTCTTTTCGAGATCCTTCTCCCGATTTTTCTCCTTACGCACCTGGGTATTCCAGAAAAGCTGATGGGTCCTTACGCGTTCCACCTAATTGGCCACTTTCTCCTCGATTTCTCTCTGAATTCTTTCCAAAAACATCCCGATTCCAAACGAACCCAGATCCCCTTCTTTTCTCCTCCGCACACTGACAGTTTTTCCTTCCACTTCTCGGTCTCCGATGATAAGAAGATATGGAACCTTCTCCAATTCCGCTTTCCTGATTTTGGCTCCCAAGGTGGCCTTTTCTTCGCTCCATTCCACTCGTATTCCTTTCTGCAGAAGAATACCGCCCACCTCACGTGCATAAGACAAATGTCTTTCCGCAACCGGCAAAATCATCACCTGCACTGGTGCCAGCCACAGGGGCAATGCTCCAGCAAAGTGCTCCAGGAGAATTCCCAAAAACCGTTCAATACTCCCTAGAACAGTCCGATGAAGCATAACCGGCCGATGTTTTGCGCCGTCCTCACCAACGTAAGAGAGATCAAATTTTTCAGGCATGGCAAAATCAAGCTGAATCGTTCCACACTGCCAGCGTCGCCCCAAACAATCCCGCAAATGGAAATCAATTTTGGGACCATAAAAAGCCCCCTCCCCCTCGTTCACCCGATAGGGAAACCCAATCTCTTCCAAAGCCTCCTGAAGAGCACTTGTAGCCATTGCCCACATTTCATCGGATCCCAGAGATTTCTCCGGTCGAGTACTCAACTCAACTTCGTACTCAAAATTAAACAGACGATAAAAGAAACTGGCCAGTTCGACCACTCCAATAATTTCCGATTTGATATGTCTTGGCTCCATATAGATATGGGCATCATCTTGGGTGAAACAGCGAACCCGCATCAAGCCATGCAAGACCCCAGAAAGTTCGTGGCGATGCACCACCCCCAGTTCAGCAAGCCTTAAAGGGAGTTCTCGATAACTTCGCAGACGACTTTGAAAAACCAGGATTCCTCCCGGGCAATTCATAGGTTTAATGGCGAACTCACGTTCGTCAATTTTTGTAAAATACATGTTTTCCCGATAATGTTCCCAGTGTCCTGAACGCTCCCAGAGACTCTTTTCCAGAATGACGGGGGTACGGATCTCCTGATAACCCCGCCTGGCATGCTCCTTTCTCCAAAGCTCCAAAAGGGTATTCACCACTACCATCCCCTTGGGATGGAAAAATGGAAATCCAGGACCCTCTTCATGGAGACTAAAAAGTTCGAGTTCCTTTCCTAATCTTCGATGGTCCCTCTTTTTTGCCTCTTCGATTCGCTCCAGATATTTTTTCAATTCTTCCTCACTATCGAAAGAGATTCCATAAATTCGTTGCAACATGGGGTTATTTTCCTTTCCCCGCCAGTAGGCCCCAGAAACACTCAAAAGTTTGAACGCCTTCACATATCCTGTGGAGGGGAGGTGAGGACCACGACACAGGTCCACAAATTCTTCTTGGCGATAAAGACTCACCACACTTTCTTCCAGTTCCTTTAAGATTTCCAGCTTATAGGTTTCGCCACGCTCAGCAAAAATCTTCTCCGCTTCCTCTTTTGAAACTTCCAGGCGTTCAAAAGGAATGTCCGCCTGAACGATGCGCCACATTTCTTCTTCAATCCTTGACAAATCTTCCTCGTTGAACGTTTCAGGAAGGTCAAAGTCGTAGTAAAAACCCTCTTCAATAGCTGGTCCTATAGCCAACTTCGCTTTGGGGAAAAGCCTTTTTACCGCCTGAGCCATGATATGGGAAGTGCTGTGCCAATAAATTTCTTTCCCTTTTTCATCTCCAAAAGAAAGATATTTTTTAATTTCTATCGCTCCTTTTGCCAAATTGAGGTCCACAACCCGGTCTTCGGTAGTGAGGATTGCAATCACTTTTCTATCCTGCTCCATACCTCTTCCTCCTTAAGAGAAGCAAATTCACAAAAATAGAAAAAAAGCGCCGTACAAAAAACCGGCGCTTTTTAGTCATGGTGGGCGACACTGGACTTGAACCAGTGGCCTCTTCCGCGTCAAGGAAGCGTTCTCCCTCTGAACTAGCCGCCCACACTCTATCACCCTGGAGGCGGCACCCGGACTTGAACCGGGGAATGAAGGATTTGCAGTCCTCTGCCTTTGCCGCTTGGCTATGCCGCCGTATCAACAATTCTGGAGCGGAAGACGGGATTTGAACCCGCGGCCACCACCTTGGCAAGGTGATGCTCTACCCCTGAGCTACTTCCGCTCTCCATGGTGCCGAGACCCAGAGTCGAACTGGGGACGCAAGGATTTTCAGTCCTTCGCTCTACCTCCTGAGCTATCTCGGCGCACTATGGCGGGGTCGACGGGATTTGAACCCGCGGTCTTCAACGTGACAGGCTGACGTGTTAGGCCAGGCTACACCACGACCCCGCAACTCCTTTTCCATTTTAATCGCTCAAAATGGTTTTGACAAGTACTGGAAATAAAAAAAATCCCCCGCGATGCTCGCGGGGGATTTTTCCCTCTCAGGCAACTTCGATCTCCACTTTCCTGGTTTTGGGCTTACTCGGTTCGACTTTGGGAAGAGTAATGGTCAGAACCCCATCTTTGTACTGGGCCTTTACTTCCTCCTGTTTTACCTTGGCTGGTAAGCCAACAGCCCGCTCAAAAGTACCACAGTATCGCTCTCTTCGACAGTATCCTACTCCTTTTTCTTCCCACTCATCTTTGATTTCTCCCTTAACGCTCAGATTGTCCTCAGCCACATGAACTTCCAGATTTTTGGGATCAACCCCAGGAATTTCAGCTTTCACGATGACTTCGTTTTCCGTCTCTGCCACATCCATAGCCGGAAAGGCACTACTCAAAAGAGGTCGGGTAAAGAAAGGAGCTTCCATTAACTCGTCGAAAAGTTCATCAAGATCGCTTCGCAAATCGAAAAGATCCCATAAGCGCCGCACAGGACTCACCTGGCGCTCTTCTCGTTTGACCGGAATATCCCTTCTTGCCATGACCAATCCCTCCTCATCGTTTATTTTCTCTTAGTCACGTCCCATTATAATCAGTAAAGGTCAAAATGTCAAGAGTTTAGTCAAAAAAAGTCAAAAAAATTTTAGGACTCTCCCTCATCAAGGTTGAGAAGATGGTACTCCAGAACCTGAGAACTCTTCAGTTCAGGAATACCCAAGTAGAAACTCGCCACATCCACCAGAGCTTCCAGGGGTACAAGTCCAATAATTTCTGCTCCTTTGACTCGAACCCCAAAACGCTGTGCTTCAAAACGCACAAATTCCAGCGCCTGATAAAGAGTGCTCTTCCGAAAATCCAAGAGGTTCATCGATACTTGAACAAGACCACGACTATGGAGATGAACACCGATGGCTTTCACATAACGCAATCCCCCCCGGTCTCCACGTACCTTTTGAGCAATATACTTTGCCACCTCGAGATCTCTGGTATCCAGGTTCACATTGAATGCCACAAGGGGATTCCTTGCACCAATGGCCACCGCCCCAAGCGTAGGATGAAGCCGCAAAGGACCAAGATCGGGTTGACGCCCAGGAACTCTGTTAATTGCTTCCCGCAAGAGCTCATATCCTCCCCTGCGCAACAGTGATAAATCCCTGTGTTCAGGCATTCGAGATGCTTCAGCATAAAAGTACACCGGAACTTGAAACTCTTTTGCTACTCTTTCTCCTACCCTCCAGGCCAGCTCTCGGCACTCTTCCATATTTGACTTCCTCCAAGGTGTAAATGGAACCACATCCACCGCTCCAATACGAGGATGTTCTCCGGTATGTCGAGAAATATCCAACCTTACGGAAGCAATTTGAAAGATTCGCATCACCGCTTCTTCAAGACTGGCCTCATCCCCAAGAAGGGTAATTACCGAACGATTATGATCCGGATCCGAAGAATAATCAGCGATAAGGAGAGAAGGCACGGTAGAGAGTGATTGAACTATCTCTTCTACAACCTCATGCAAAGCGGTACTCACATTGATGGCACTCTGAATGATTTTTTTCATTTCCTATACCACCTCAGCCTTCAAGGTTTTCTCCATTTCTTTCAGAGCCCATTCGTGAGCCAAAAGGTCAAAAGAAGTCACTCCCTCTCGATACACCCGAACACCATAATGCAACATCCGGGCTTCAGCACAGGTATAAAGGACACAGATGTTCGTACAAACACCCACGATTTCAAGTTCCCTCACTTCCATTTCTCGAAGGGTAATATCGAGGGAAGTACCAAAAAACGCACTAAATCGCCTTTTGGGAATGATGATTTCTCCCCCATGAGACCTAAGCGAGTCAATAACCTGCGCGCCCCAAGTCCCTTCTACACAGTGCGGTGGAAAGAGCCGAAACTCCGCATCGTTCGCATGATGGGCATCACAAACATAAATGACAGGGTCGTTGCTTTTCCGATAACGAGCAAGAACATTCTGGATAAAAGGAATCACCCCATTTACCTGGGGACCCACAAAAAGCACCCCTTGTTCAGTCACAAAGTCGTTCAGCATATCAATCACAAGCAGGGCTCTCATTGCTCTCACCCCTTTGACTTTCTTGTTTCTCTCTGCTACATTGTAACAGAGAAAGGGGGGTATATTTTTGATTCTAAGAATTTATTTAGTGCTGGTCTTTTCTGCATATTTTGTGCCTTTCACGTTCTTGTCTCGAACCCCTCGAGTATGGGGAAGCTTTCTGTTCTGGATCGTTTTTGCTCTCGTTGCTTTAATGCTTCTTATAAAGATTATGAGCCAGTGGACAAATGAATACTAATCTCGTTTTTGCTGTGATGATCATTTATGCATTCTGGGGAAGTGCGCTGGCCTTTCTTTCCCGACGAGAATTTCGACCAAGCCTGGTTGACTACTTTTTGGCCAGCAATAAACTTCACTGGCTCACCGCTTCGCTTTCCTACGGTGCAACCACCTACAGTGCCTTCATGATGCTGGGGTTGGCTGGCTTAACCTACCGGGGCGGCGTGGGAGCTTTAGGATTTGAACTCATTTACCTCTCGGGCTTAATCTGGGCTGTAGTGCTGGGACCGCATATTTGGAAAATCGGACAGGTCCACCGGTGTATAAGTCCTGCAGAAGCGCTGAGCGTTCACTACGGAAGCAGACTGCCAGGAATTTCCTATGCAACGATTTCTCTGGTATTTCTTGTTCCGTACACCTCAGTACAACTCACCGGCATTGGATATCTTTTGGAAACGCTTTCCAGTGGAAAAATACCCTACTTCTGGGGGCTTGTCATCGCCACCACTCTTGCTTTCCTGTGGGTAGAAATTGCAGGACTCCGATCCGTAGCCATCACCGACAGTTTACAGGCAGGAATCATGATGGTCAGTTCCCTATCCCTTGTTTTCATTCTTGTCTCCCGCTTTTTTGGGGGGTGGGGAGGATTGTTTCACGCTATAGAAATCAATTACCCCCAGTGGCTAACGGTTCCCGGAAATGGTTTTTTCACTTTTCGTACCTTCCTGGGGCTTTCCCTGCCTTGGTTCTTTTTTAGTATTTCCAACCCCCAGGTTTCTCAGCGACTCCTCGTTCCTTCTTCGCTCCGGGAAATGCGTAAAATGCTCATGGGTTTCCTCTTTTACGGTTTCTTCTATACCCTGATTACCATCACCCTGGGGTTTTCGGCTCGTGCTTTGATTCCCGACCTCAAAAATCCGGACCTCGCCACTCCCACAATCCTTGCCCAGTTCTCCCTCCCGACATGGGTGATCCTCCTTAGCACCTTGGGGATTCTTTCGGCAGCGGTATCCACCATCGATTCCATTTTCCTTACCCTTTCTTCCATGTTTGCACGAGATATTCTAGGTCTTTCAAGACGAAGTGAAGATGAAAAGTTATTCCTGATTCGTTTGGCCCTCATTCCGATTCTCTGCTTTGCCACCTTTCTTTTTGCTCTGGCCCGTTTTAACCTTATCGCTCTTTTATCCGTGGCATCATCAGCAGGCCTGGTTGCGGTTGTCCCAGCGTTCATAGGTGGACTGGTTTTCAAAAAAGGGAACGCTCAAAACGCCACTCTGAGTATTTTAGGTGGTGCTTCGGTTTCTCTTACACTACAACTTTTAAACCTCAAACCACTGGGTCTGTGGCCTGGGGTGGTTACGTTTCTTATCTCAACCCTTCTTTTCGCAGTACCCGGTTTCCCCTCTCTAAAAAAATAAAAAACTGAGTCACTCAATGCTTTTTTACTCTTTAATGAGGGGAACAAAAATACATCCTCCATAACTTTCGATGTACAATTGCCCTTCCTTCTTTACCCCTCGAATCAGATTTTGCCCGGTTTTCTCTTCCAGAGGAAGGACAATAATGCCCCCCTCGGTCAACTCTTCAATCCACGATTCATAAATTCTATCCGCACAGGCACTCACGATGATTTTTTCGTACGGAGCAAATTGCGGTAGGCCCTTTGTCCCATCACCCCGAAACAGAAAAACATTGGTATATCCCAAGGAATCAAGACAAACCCGCGCTTTTTCTAAAAGAACTCCAATGCGCTCCACACTGTACACCTCTTTACCAAGCTCAGCCAGAAGTGCAGTTTGATACCCAGAGCCGGTACCAATTTCCAGAATCCGGTCCTTGGGCTCAACGACTAAAAGTTCTAACATGAGGGCCACAATATAGGGCTGAGAAATCGTTTGCCCTTCTCCAATGGGAAGGGGAGAGTCATGATAAGCCAAACCCTGGAATTCCGAAGGAACAAAGTAATGCCGAGGAACTTTCAAGAACGCTTCGATAACCCGACGATCCCGTACCCCTCGCGCAATAATCTGTTGCTCTACCATCGCCGTACGGCGATCCGTAGCGTCTTCTTCCAGACCCACTCAGTATCCCACCCTGAAATCATGATAAAGACCACTGAAGGGAAACCATTCCTCGCGAAAAGAACTAACATGAGCACTGACTGGACCTCTTTTGACCTCCTCAAAGAACTGCTCCACCTCTTCTTTTTTCCCTTCAGCGACCACTTCCACCTCTCCCGAAGGAAGATTGCGCACAAAACCGGTCACCCCAAATTCTTGGGAAGCACGCAAAACAAAATAGCGGTACCCTACCCCCTGTACTCTTCCCCTCAAAACCAATCGTCCCTGAACCCATTCGTTCATTGCTTCACCCTGTCCAATAACACATTTAGTTCCCTCCGCAGAGCGTAATCAGTCAAGCTGGGACGCAAGGGAGTGATGGAAACCCGAGAATGCCAGATAGCTTGAAAATCGGAATTCTCGAGCAACAAAAAGTCCCTTTGCCCTTCTTCAAACACAAACCTCCGCAAGCCGTCAGAACCACCTTCTATCTCCCGTACCTGGGTAAAGTAAAACCGATCCCCTAATTCGGTGATACTCCATCCAGAAATATCATTTTTCCCCGCACAATCAGGGACATTCACATTGAGAACAAGATTTTTCTCCTTTTCCCAAACTGCTTCAAAGGTTTCCCATACCTCAAGAGCAATCTGAGCAGCCAGGCCATAATTCTCGTATTCTCCCAAAACCAGGGATACCGCCATAGAAGGAACTCCAGACATGGCCGCTTCCATCGCCGCAGCCACTGTTCCAGAGTAAAAAACATCGAACCCCAGATTAGGACCTCTATTGATACCCGAAACCACAAAATCGAAAGCAGCTTGGCCAAAGAGATTCAACCCTAGAATGACCGTATCAGCCGGAGTGCCATCCACAGCAAAGCCTTTCACACCCTCTACTTCTACTTCCTGCACCGCAAGAGGCCGGCGAGCCGTAATGCTATGGCTGGAACAACTCCGTTCGTCTTTGGGAGCAACCAGAGCCACTTCAGCCTTCCGGGCAAAGGCCCGAAGCAAAGCCCGAATGCCAGAGCTGTTAAATCCATCATCGTTGGTAATGAGTACTCTTTTCATGATTTTGAACTCCTATCTTTTCCAGAATTCCTCTCGCTACAATCACCCCAGAAGCAGAAGCTTGAATCAACCCCCGGGTAATTCCAGCACCATCACCGGCAAGGAACAGGTTCATAACTGCACTTTCTAAGTTTCTCCCCACCTGAACCCTCGAAGAGTAAAATTTGACTTCCACACCGTACAAAAGCGTATGGGGGGAATTGATTCCTGGGATAAACCGATTCAGAGCTGAAAGCATCTCGAGGATATCTTGAAGGAATCGATAGGGCAACGCGAAACTCAAATCACCAGGACTCGCCCCTTGAAGAGTGGGCTTGATCATCGATTTGGCAATCCGTTCCGGCGTGGAACGCCTCCCCAATTCCAGATCTTTCAACCGTTGAATAATCACTCCTCCTCCCAGCATATTCGCTAGATACGCCACGTACCGGCCATAGGAAATGGGTTCTTTAAAAGGCTCGGTGAAGTTGGTACTCACCAGAACGGCAAAATTGGTATTGAGTGTTTTCCGCTCCTCGTAACTATGCCCATTGACGGTGACGATACCATCGTTGTATTCGGTAACCACTTCACCATATGGACACATACAAAAGGTTCGCACTCGATCATCAAAGGTGTGAGAGTAATAAACGAGTTTGAGCTCATACATTACCTTCGTAAAATCTTCCATCACCGAAGCGGGAACCTCTACCCGCACCCCTAAATCTACCGGGTTATTGGCCAGAGGCAACCCTAAACGTAAACACTCCTGGCGCAACCAATCAGCCCCCACTCTCCCTGGAGCGACAACCACAAAAGTACTGCGCACCTCACTTCCATCGGTAAAACGCACACCTCGTACCATTCCATTTTCAATCAGGATTTCTTCCGCTTCAGTCAAGGTCACA
>JBDIWM010000027.1 GCA_039638595.1 Atribacterota bacterium | reverse complement strand
ACCGAAGGGCGATTCGAGATAAAATCAGTCCATCCCTCGGATGGATATCCCCCAGAAGAGATGCTTACTCTTGCTGCCCTTGCCGCATCACGTTCCCATCACCCTTTGGCAAAGGCAATACAGGTCACCCAAAAAGACAGTCTGTTCCCCCAATTTGAGGAGTATCAGGAAATACCCGGAGCAGGTATCGTGGCAAAAACCACCAAGGAAACGATTATCCTGGGAAATGAACAGCTCTTGAAGAATCAGGGTATCACCCTGACTCCACCACCCCCAGGGACTACCACCGTCCATCTGGCCAGAAATGGAAGGTATCTTGGCTTTATAACCTTCGAAGACACGATGAAAAGTGACGCCACCCAATTAGTACGAGCACTTGAAAAGATGGGTATCGAGGCGTACCTTCTCAGTGGAGACAAAAGAGAAAATGTTGCCCATATTGCCCAGGAAACCGGAATCAAAAACTTTTTTGCTGAACTCCTCCCCCAGGATAAAGTCAAAATTCTGGAGCAATTTCTGCAGGAAAAAAAACCTGGGGAGAAAGTCGCCTTTATTGGTGATGGAATGAACGATGCCCCGGCTCTGGCCCTGGCTGATATCGGGATTGCCATGGGAAAACAGGGTGTTGACCTGGCGATTGAGGCCGCCGACATCATCCTTATGACCGAAAGGCTCCTCCCCCTAAAAAGAGCCATAGAAATAGCACGTAAAACCAGGGGAATAATATGGCAAAATATCGGTTTTGCCATAGGGATAAAGGTGCTATTTCTCGTCCTAGCCCTTGCAGGGAAAACCACTCTTTGGGAAGCGGTCTTCGCCGATGTGGGTGTTCTTTCCCTGACCATTCTCAATTCATTACGGCTCTTGAGGTGATGGAGTTGAAACGGAAAGCGCATCACAACCTTCAGGATCAATGTGAGGTATTTGCCCCCCACACAGAGGCACTCCGGGCGCTCTCCCAAGAGCAGATTGACTCCGAAACCATCCAGAAAATGGCCGAAATTTTTAAGGTGATGGCGGATTATAACCGGATTCGGATCCTCTATGCCCTTAGCAAAAAAGAACTGTGTGTCTGCGACCTTTCAGAAATACTCCACATAACCCCTTCGGCCGTATCTCACCAGTTGAGGGTTCTGCGCTATCAAGACCTTGTCCGCCACCACAAGGAAGGACGATCGGTCTTTTACCGCCTGGCCGACAACCACGTTATTAACCTCTTTCAGGAAGCACTGAACCACGTGCTGGAGAAGAAAGAAAGAGCAGAACCAAACGAAACCAAAAACCTGCTATAATGAATACAGTGTCTCAACAAAGAAAGGAGAAGAATGGTCAATGCCCCTGGTTACAACAAAAGATGTTCTTCGCATCGCCGAGGAAAAGAATTTTGCTCTACCGGCGTTCAACATCCCCATTCCTGAATTTATTCTCTGGGTTCTGGAAGAAGCGGAAAATCTACGCGCACCGGTCATTATCCAGGTTGCACCGGTGGAATACAAAGCGCTCAATATTCGCATGTTCTACGGCGTGCTCCAATCTCTTTCAGAGCGATTTTCCATTCCCTTTTCCCTGCACCTTGACCACGCCCATCATGAAGAGGAAGTGCTTCTTGCTATCCAGAACGGCTTTTCGTCAGTAATGATCGATGGTTCTCGGCTCCCCTTCCAGGATAATATTCATCTCACCCAGCGAGTCCTCTCCCTGGCCCACCCAGTTGGAGTTCTTGTAGAAGGAGAGTTAGGACGAGTTGGTGGTCTGGAAGGCGATGAAAACTGGGAAAACGAAGGTAACGGCGAAGGCTTCTTCACCTCCCCAGACGAAGCCGAAATTTTCGTCAAAGAAGCCCCGGTTGACCTTCTGGCTGTAGCCGTAGGAACCCGCCACGGTCTTTACGGCGATAGAATTCCCGAGCTCCAGCTTGAACTCATCCAGGAAATCCGTGAAAAGACACATCTCCCTCTTGTCCTTCATGGTGGAAGCGGAACACCGGCCGAAGAACTTCAGGCCGCGGGCAAAAGAGGAGTGCGCAAAATCAACTATAGCACCGTGCTACGGGTAGAGTACCTGAACGCATTTCGAGAAATCCTCACCAACCAGCCGGGAGAACTGATGGTAAGTAAAATGCTCCCTGACCTTGCTCAGGCTGTAAAAAGAGCCGTGCGGGAGTGTATTTTTTCCTCTGATGCTCAGCATAAGGTATGAAGAGGGGAAATATCTCCCACCGAGGGAGGTTTATTGTGTACAGGAACAACATTCGGTGAAAATAAGGAGGTGGCATCGATGCCACGAGTTACTTTTCGTTTAGAGTATCCTGAAGCAAAAAGCGTCGCCATCGCGGGAAACTTCAATGAATGGAACCCGGAAACTCACCTTCTTCGCAAAACCAAAAAGGGATACTGGAGTACCACCATTACCCTTCCCCGGGGTCGATACGAATACCGGTACTTTATCGATGGACAGTGGTTCACTGACCCGAACACCGAACAAATTCCTAACGAATTTGGTTCATTTAATTCTATCATTGTGGTGGAGTAGGGTTTCTTCATTTCCCTATCGACATGTGGTTTTGCAAAAACTCCTCCACTTCAACCGCGTTCGGGAAACTGGCCGAGGAACCCCACTTTTGGGCAGCCAGAGCTCCACAGGCGGAAGCAAACACACCCATTTGATAAAATGTTTCTGGGGAAATACGGTCGTTTTTTGTGATTCCCAGAGACAATGCCTTTTTCAAAATTCCGGCGCAGAAAGCATCACCACATCCCGTGGGGTCAATGGTCAAAACAGGGAAAGTAGGGACAAATCTCGTACCCAAGGCACTGGCAAAGAAGGCACCATCCTGACCCAGGGTAACCATACAGTTGGTCACTCCCCGGCGGAGAAGGATCCCCACTCCTTCCTCCACGTTATGGCAACCTACGAGAAATTGGAGTTCTTCACGGGTTAATTTAAGAAAATCGCTTATCTCGGCTACCCGCATCATCACTTCTCTTGCCTCGTCAGGGTTTTCCCACAGTAATGGCCGATGGTTGACATCAAACGAGAGCAAAATTTCCTCTTTCTGGCAAAAATCGAGAATTTTCCAGGTCACACTTCGTAATGGTTCCCGCACAAGACACAACGAAACACAGTGCACAACCTTCGTTTCTCTCAGAATTTCCCAGGATAATTCTTCCTCTCGCAATTCCATATCCGCCGTGCCGTAACGGATAAAAAATGGTTCCAGAAAGAGCGGTCCTTTTCGAAAAACAAAGGCCAAAGCCGTTGGTCTACTTTTACCCACGCGAAGGCCCCGCAGATCAACATTCTCCAGGGAAAGTGCTTCTTTCAAGAACTGACCGAAAATATCCTCACCGATTTTACCCAGGATGGCGCTTTGTACTCCAAGACGTGCCAGTCCCACCGCCACGTTGACCGCTGCTCCCCCAGGAAAAGGGACAAACGCATCGGGAAAAAACGTGGCTCTACTGCTCTTGGCAAAAAGGTCTACCACAATTTCCCCGCAACACACCACGTCCACAGACATGGAAACCTCAAGATTCCCTTCTCTCAAAATGTTTCTTCTCTATATCTTTCAGGAAATACCATAATTCTCAGAAAAAATTCCGTAGACAACTCGAGTTGACACCATACCTAGGTAATCGTACCCGCGAATCCTGAAATCACCCTGGAAAAAATCTCTGCTTCCAACATGGCCGCAATTTCAAGACGGCGTACGAAAGAGGAAAAACCCGTTCTTCGGTATCGTTCTTTGGCCCTCTTTACAGAAAGCCACCCCATTATATCATTCTTCTACTTTGAGCCGGTAAACCGAATGCCAGCGCTTCCCGGTGATAAGAAAAGTCCGAGTCTGATAGTCAAAGGCAATCCCGTTGAGGACATTTTCTCCGCCTTTGCCCGGGTCAAGGAGTTCTGCAAGGTCAATCCAGCCCAAAAGTTCACCACCCCGAGGGTCAATGACCACGATAAGATCCTCATGCCAGACATTGGCATAGATTCTTCCGTCGGCATACTCAAGTTCGTTGAGCCGGTCTATTGTTCGTTCCCCTACTCTGACCACGATCTCCTTTTTCACAGTAAAATCAACAGGGTCAAGGAAGCGAAGGACTTCCGAACCATCACCGGCGATGAGATTCTCTCCATCGGAAGTGATGCCCCAGCCTGCATAGGGATATGGTGATGAACCAAGCCTTCTCAATGTACCCTTCTCATAGATAAAAGCGACTTTTGATTCCCAAGTAAGCTGAACGATCGTGTCTTCCCACACTGTTATCCCTTCGGCAAAGTACGCTTCTCCAAGGTCGATTTTTTCGAAGATTTCTCCTGTTTCCAGGTTAACCTTGCGCAAACTCGATTCTCCGTAAAGGCCGGTACTTTCGTAAAGCACACCATCTACCAAAACTAATCCCTGCGTAAATGCCGAATGGTCATGAGGATATACCGTGATAACCTGATAATCATAACGAGGTACACCATGAAGCCGCAAGAAAGAACCCAGCGATTCATCCACGCCAGAGGCCATAGAAGAATAACGGAAAACCGCCACTCCGATAACCAATAACTCAAGGATTCTCTTTTTCATATCTCCCACCACATTTGAATAAAAGTTTTACCGGGAAAAACACGCCCTAAAATTAGGACAATCTGGTAGCTAACAATCATTGTACCCGGTTTTACCCCTCCCAATCCGGAAAGATTCCGAAAAGAAAGATTCCGAAAAATCAAAAATATATTTCGAAAAGCCATTGACATTATACCCCCCAGGTGATATCCTGCTTCCACGTTCTTAAAGAACGGATAATTTTTAGGAGGTTAGTTGAATGGTCACTGGTAAGGTCAAATGGTTCAACGCTCAGAAAGGGTATGGATTCATCACTGCTGATGACGGTCAGGACGTTTTTGTGCACTACACCGCCATCGAGGGCAATGGTTTCAAAACTCTGGAAGAGAATCAGGTAGTCAGCTTCGAGGTTCAGCAGGGCTCCAAGGGACCTCAGGCAAGTAAAGTCAAAAGAGTCCAATAGTTCCAATTCTGATAGAAGAATCGGAGAAAGACCCCGCTTTAAAAGCGGGGTCTCTTATTTTCCAGCAATTTCTGCCATCATTTGCAAGATTCCCTCTTTGACGTACTCTACGGCCATAGCCGCCAGCAAAAGTCCCATTACCCGGGAAAAGATCTCGATAATGCGTTCCCCCAAAATCCGAGCAATCTTTTCCGCGGAGACCAGAATGACCCAGGTTACAAAGAGGGCCAGAACCACCGCCATGAGTGGTACCAGGTACCCATACTTTTCGGCCAAGATGACCACCGAGGTGATAGCCCCCGGCCCGCACAAAAGAGGAGTCCCGATGACCACCGCGGCCACTTTGGTATCGGCACTTTTTCGGGAAAATTCCAGTCCCAGAATTTCCTCTATACCCAGTAAAAGTAGAATCACCCCGCCAGCCACCATAAAGCTTGAAAACGATATACCCAGCAATCCAAAAAGGAGCTTTCCGCTGAAAAGGAAAACAAGCATGAGGACAAAAGCCACAGTTACCGAAAGAAAGGCCTGAGAAAGTCTTTCACGCTGTTCCATGCTTTTTGTGAGGGCAATGAATACCACTGCCCCCAAAAAGGGGTCCAGGATAAAAAGTAAAAGGAAAAAAGACCGCGACACAGAAACCAGAGTATCCATGAATTTCATTATATACCGTGATACGGTGCAAAAGGGATTGGTGGGTTAAGGAAAAACCGATGTCTTTTTAGAAAAGTTACTCTAAAAGTCAAATTATGGAGAACGATTGACCTCCTTCATCTCGATGTCTTCACGGAAGAAACATCATACTCCGATGTGGCCCACAAAACCAGGAAATCGCCGCATGCGCCCCAAAATGGTTTCTGCACCACACTGGTACCGAACCCCTAAACTGCGATTGACTTTTCCAGAATGTTACGTAGTGCCCAAACCTTTTATGGAGTCACCATGACCGAAAAGATTATTAAAAACCTCTCAGATTCGGGTAAAATTTTCGTTGACATCAGTATTCACAGTTGGTAGAATTGGAGGAATACAAAGAAAGGAGGGGAACAAATGAAAAGAATAATTCCCCTTTTTACGGTTCTTTCCCTGTTGGCCATCATTGCTCTTTCCGGTTGTGGCGGTACCCCACAGACACCAAATCCACCAACCCAGCCAGTAGCGTGTTCACTACGGGTGATTTCAAGTTGTCCCTGGTGTTACGGTAACGTTTACCTCAATGGGTTTCCTACCGGTTCATATCTCATCACCAACGGCTCTGTCACAATCCAGAACGTTCCTTGCGGTCAGGTCGCAGCAGTATACATAATCGATGAGAATGGTTTCATGAGCCACACGGAGTACGTCACACCGACTGGTCCCAATACCATTGTGAATTTTACCTACTGGTGACGAACGGAAATAACCCGTAACAAAAAGGGAACCCTGCGGGCCGTCTCAGTACCCGGGGGTTTTTCCTTTTGTAACGCCGCCTTCAGAAAGGGTTTTTTCTATTCCTTTGATAATTTCCCATTCCCCCACCAGAACCGTTCCGTTAATGAAAAGGCAGGGGGTCTGTTCTCTCTGTTTCTGTGGTACAGCAAAGAGATGAGCAAGGGCTTCGTGGATTGCCCTCACCCGTTCTTCCCGGATGTTACCTTCCACAATCCGTAAATCTTCATAGCGTTCTTGCAACCCCCAAAGAAACGATCGAACCCTCTGAGACCCAAAGTCCTCCGGATCAAAGAAAAAGACCCCCACTTCCCGTACTATTCCATCTTCCTTCAAGGTAATCCAGATTTTGTCTTTTCCTTCTACAGTCTTTTTCTCTACTCCGATTTTTTCTAATTCCGTCCCCAAAGGGACGTACTTTTCCTGTGGGCAAGCCGGACAGAAAGTCTTTCCCTCAACAAAAGGAGAAAAGCAAAAAGAAAACATTAAAACCAAGACCACCAGCAGGGGCTTTCCACACAAAGGGCTTTCACTTCTTTCTTCCACCAGTTTTTCACAGCTAAATATTAACGGAAAAGCACCAAAAAATCAATCCGGTCATACACCCGAAGTCATTATGAAAAGGTTTACCTCATAAGGGCGTACCGAAAACACCTTGATTCTAGGTCTTTGGGAAGAACCGCAAAAATGCCCGAAAAAATCCAAAACAAAACTGGCAATCAATGGAAAGGTCCTCCAACCGGTACAGAGAAGACAGGGTAAGCAAAAACAAATGGAAAACTCAAAAAATTTCACGAAAAATCTTAAAAAAATCTTGTAGATTCGTGTACAAAATCTATAATAAAGGAAGAAAATGCTTGACGCATCTCGAAGGAGGGGGCCTGGGGGTCGATTCTCATCCGGTCAACCCCCGGGTGACCTCAAAACCTCACAAGATGATAATGTGAACCCGAGAAAAAATCAAGAACAATACATAAACTTTTTTTTACCCTTATCCAGGAAATATTCCTGCTGTAGATTACAAGTTCCCTCACCGAAACCAAAAATTCAATTCTTACCTAAAAACAGGCGGTTCAAGAGCACCACCCCAAGAAGGATCGTTCCCCACAGAGCACTAGCTAAGTGCGAACTGAAACCAAGTAGGTTAAATCCGGTAGCCACGACCTGAAGAATAGCCACCGAAATTACTATTCCCATAACGCGGCCTGAACCCCCTGAAGGACTGACCCCCCCAAGAACACAGGCCAGCACCGTCAGAAGGAGATACGATTCTCCGTAGTCAGCCTGAGCCGCGTTGAAGCGGGAAGCCATCACACAGGAAGCCACACCAGCCAAGAAACTGGAAAGAAGATAGGTTCGAAAAACCACCTTACGATTGTCTACCCCGGAGAAAAGCGTTGCCACAGGGTTTGACCCAAAGAGGTAGAGCTCAAGACCAAAACGGGTTCGGGAAAAAAGGATATACATAAAAATGGTAAAGGCAGCAAAAACCAGAAAAGAGGTTGGGATACCTAAGACCGTTCCATTCCCAATAAAGAGAAAATCCACCGGAAACCCGGCGATGACATACCCCCGGGTGATAACCAGAGACACGCCTCGAATAAAAATCATAAGTCCCAGGGTGGCAATAATGGCCGGAACCGATACCAAAGCTACGAAAAAGCCCTTCACAACCCCAAGGAGGAGCGCAAGAAGAAGTCCCAGAAGAATGGCAAAGGGGGCATGGAGTGAAGGGAAAAACCTGGTCATGCTGAGCGCCATGATGATGCTGACCAGGTTCGCCGTGGCGATAATAGAAAGGTCAATACCCCCTGAAACCATGGGCCCCATTTGAGCTAGGGTCAAAAGCCCGAGCAGTGGCAACTGGAAAGCAACAGCTTGCAGGCTTTGAAACTCGAGAAGTTTACCACGGGTCAAAAACGACATGAGGAGGAAAAGCCCTACAAGAAGAAATAAAAGGACCACAATCTGAATATCTCCAATTTTAAAAAAGCTGCTCTTCCGCAAAGCGTCCTTTCTCCTTCCGTATTTGCAGTTTCCTCTGATAGGCGCTGATACTGGCTGCAAGTACAATGATAGACCCCATGATTACTTCGTGCCAGTAGGCTGAAGCCTTCATCAGGATAAGACCATTTTTGATGATGGCAATAAGAAGGACCCCCAGAAATGTCCCCCATACGGTTCCCACACCACCAAAGACACTGGCACCGCCAAGGATGGCCGCAGCAATGACATCAAGTTCCATTCCTACGATGGCATTGGGCTGAATCATCTGATTGAGTTCTGCATGGACAAACCCTCCCACTCCAGCCAGAAGCCCGATATAGCAGTAGACGAAAAGTTGAATCCGAAAAATATTAAATCCAGCCCGGCGAGCTGCCTCCAAGTTGCCACCCACCGCGTAAATTTTCCTCCCTATGGGCAGGTATTTGAGCAAGAAAAACGTGATGATGCCCAAAATCACCCAGGAAAGCGTAAAGATGGAAATCCCAAATGGAATCCCCTTGGAACTCATGAGGGTAAAGAGCTTGAGTTTGGCAAATTCCCGGAAGGCAGGAGGAAACTTATAAATCCAAGTCCCTTTACTGACAAACATCAAAACTCCATAGTAGAAATTGAGCGTTGAAATGGTGATAATCACTGGGTTAACCCTCGTGTAATAAACAAGACACCCATTTATAGCCCCCAGAGCAAGACCAATAGGTACAGGAATGAGAAAGGCCAAAAGAACGCTATTGACCATGGTACGGGAAATGAGGACACCCATGACGTACTGGGCTACCGTGGCGGTGGCCGTGAAGGAAACATCAATTCCTCCAGAGATAAGTACAACCAGCTCTCCGAGAGTCACGATTCCCAGGAAAGAATTGTTCCGCAGAAGGTCAAAGAGGTTTTCCAGAGTTAAAAATTTGGGATTCATCGCGGTCAAAAACATAGATAAAGCCACCACAATGGCCAGAAGATAAAGCTCTGTCTGCCTCCTTATCTGAAACTTCACCTTCAGAATGCTCCTTGTACTATTCTCGAACCCTTTTTCTCAAATTTTCCTCTACCAAGGAATGGGCGTCAAATTCTTCCACAATCTTTCCACTCTTCATCACCAGGATGCGATCGCTGACCATCATCACTTCCTGTTCTTCATCAGAAATCAGAATGATACTCAAACCCTTTTTCGCTAACTCAACAATGGATTGATAAATACTCTCCTTTGCACCGATATCCACACCATGGGTGGGGGTATCGAGAATGAGGATTTTGGGTTCGGTTAAAATCCACTTGGCTAAAACCACTTTTTGTTGATTTCCTCCCGAAAGGGAACGGGCTGGCGCATCCACATCCTGAGCTTTAATGCCAAAATCTTTGACGGTTCTTTGGGCAAATTCCCTTTTCTTACCCAGGTCAAGTAAGGTGCTCTTTTCTAGAAGTTTTTTGAGAACCGTTACAACCAAGTTGTTTTCGATACTCTGGTCAAGCACAAGTCCCTGAAGCAGACGATTCTCCGGAACATAGCCAATGCCAAGGCTGATTGCCCGCTGGACTGATTCTCCTCTAAATTCTTGCCCTTCCACGTATATTTTGCCTCCGTCCGGAGGATTCAAACCAAAAAGCGAAAGGGCCATTTCCGTCCGTCCAGAGCCCCGAGGACCAATGATTCCAAGAACCTCGCCTCTGCGAAGAGAAAACGACACTCCGTGATACTGGTTGGTTCGAGAAAGGCTTTCTACCCTCAGCACCTCTGGAGCCGTTTCATGGGTCGTAATACCCTTTACGAAAGCGAGCTTTTTCCCGGTCATGAGAAACGAAAGGGTACCCAGATCAAGTTCCCGGGCGAGAAAAGTGCCAACTTTCTTTCCATCTCGCAGTATCGTTACTCGATCGCCAATTTCCAGTACCTCATCTAAACGGTGACTGATAAAAAGAATTGCTATACCTTGTTCTTTCAAACCACGGATAAAAGCAAACAGGCGATTCACTTCCTTCCAGGTCAAAGAAGCGGTCGGCTCATCCAGGATAATCAAGCGCGCAGAACCCGCAATGGCTCGACATATGGCTACCAGTTGCTGGTCCGCAATAGAAAGTTTTCGTACCTCCACATCAAGCGGAAGCGAGATTCCCAGCTTTTCCAGCACCTCCTTGCTCCGTTCCCAAATTTTTTTCCAGCCCACAAAAGAACGGAAACGCTCAAGGTAAAGGTGAGAAGCAATATTCTCAGCCACTGAGAGATTCGGGAAAAGCGACAAATCCTGGTGGACAACGTGTATACCAAGACGGTACGCTTCGAAAGGGGTTAGCAAAGCAACGTTCTTCCCACCAACGATCATTTCTGCTCCTACCTCCGGCTGGAGAACCCCGGTAGCAATCTTGACCAACGTGCTTTTCCCAGAACCGTTTTCTCCCACCAGGGCATGGACTTCTCCCAGAAGGATTTCAAAGTCAACGTTTTCTAAAGCCTGTACCCCTCCAAAACGTTTACTAATATGACGCAGCTGAAGGAATGGTTCAAAGCTTAAGGTTAATGGCCCCTCTTTTAGGGTGGTCACCAAAATACACTCCCACTAAATGAAATGGGGGAGGGTGACGCCCTCCCCCATGCTGGGAAAATCAGAAACCGAGCTTTTCCGCCGCCTCAGCGGTATCCATAATCTTAATCTGATTGACCACAACCACCTTATCCTTGACATCGATAGGGCCTAAGCTAGGAATCTCAAGACCCGGTTTAATCTCCTGGCCATCAAGAATTGCTTTGGCAATATAGACCATGGCATATCCGGCATCTTTGGGATCCCAGAGTTGTGCCCAGTCAACCGCCCCAGTAGCAAGATACGGTGCCACCGTGGAAGGAATGGCATCACCCACCACGATAACCTTGTCTTCCATCCCTTTCTCAGCCACGGCCTGCGCCGCACCAATGGGTCCCAGGCTTCCCCAACCAATTACCGCCTTGAACTGATCACCATAGGTGGTAATGAGGTCGAGCACCGCAGCTCGAGAATCTTCCACACTTTCTGCGGTTGGCAAACGTGAGGTGAGTTCCTTCAGGAAAGGATACTTCTCTTTAACATACTCCAGAGCCACATCAGCCCAGTAATTATGCAAAGGAACGGTAAGGCTTCCCACGAGCATCACAAAACCAGCGGGATTCTCCGGACTGTAGGTCTTGATCTCTCCAGTTTCTTCCAGCTTTTTCACAATGGCATCAATGGGATTCTTACCAAACTGAATACTGTCGATGGTTTCGATATCCCAGTCAACCGCTCCAGTCTCAAATGGCGATTCATGAGTGAGGACCACAATTCCCTTTTCCCGCGCCCTGGTAAAGACCGGCACCAAAGCTTTCGCATCATTGGGTACTACACACACGGCATTCACCCCTCGGGTCACCAGATCCTCCACCATCTGCACCTGAGGCGCCGGGTCAGCCGTGGATGGGCCAATCAGATAGGCATTCACTCCCAAGTCTTTCGCCGCCTGGTTCACGCCTTCTGCCATCCGGTTAAACCAGGGAATACCAGCAATTTTGACCACTACAGCAATTTCATACGGTTTTTGCGCGGAAGCTACAAGCACAAAACCAAGCAAAAGAACACACGACAGTACCACTACCATCCAGCCCTTTTTCATAACTTCACCCTCCTCAAATGAAGTAATGAAAATTTTTGGTAGACTACCTAACCTTAATTGTATTTTTCTAAAATGCAACTGTCAAATATATCTGTAAATCTTTGGAACAGGCTAAAATGGAAAAACCAAACTCCTCACGGTCAAGGGACAGAGGCTAACCTACCAGAGCCCCTGTCCCTACCGCTCGTTACTTTTCAATCTTACTGATTCTCCCCATAACGGTCACCACACCCACAAAAATGGGAATAAAAGCAACGATATACACGTAAGGGGCATTCTCCTTCTTCAAGAGACGAATGGTTCGTTCGCTTTTTGCTTCAGGTTGGCCGCTGCCAGCCGCGATCACCGACACCTGATAATCGGTCTTAGGAAGGTCTGGTGATAAACTCACTTTATAACCTTCGAAAGTTGGTTTGTATCCTCTTTTCTGCA
The DNA here is from genome assembly GCA_039638595.1 of Atribacterota bacterium. Lineage (NCBI taxonomy): Bacteria > Pseudomonadati > Atribacterota > Atribacteria > Atribacterales > Candidatus Caldatribacteriaceae > Candidatus Profundicultor > Candidatus Profundicultor thermophilus. The sequence continues at coordinate 14,279 of JBDIWM010000027.1, read as the reverse complement.
ATTCTCCATCGTAGGGAATAATTTCATATCCTAATTCGGGTCCAGGAATCTGCTTAACGAAATATGGTGAGCGTTCCACCGTCTGCAAAATTTCCTTGCCCCGTCCAAAGAGAAGGGTGACCTGTTCAACCGGGTCAACGTGGACCCATTTGAAGCGCTCAATACGTCCGATTTCCTGGGGGTCAACCAGTTTGTTGTAGTAGAGCTCATTATATTCTTCCTGCCTGTACGGGTTAAAATAGAGTTCATTCTTACCTACGGCATGAATGACCCAGGAAGGATCATCGCAGTTTTCTTTTTTAGTCCAGCGGTTCCCGGGGATGATTTCGTATCCCACACCGCCCTTCCGACGGGAGGTAAAAACCACCACGTTTTTCTCGCTTCCCTCCAAAATGGTTCCGTCATCCCGACGCAATCGGATTTCATATTTCCCAGGTGAGAGGTTCAAAACAAAACCGAAAGCAGGGTCCGAAGTGTAGAAGTTGACAAACTCTGGGGGTTGCGGCTCTTTGGGAATGGGAATATTGAGCGGTCCTTCTTCTCCCGCTTCACGACGACGGCGCACCTCCTCAAAAAACCTGTTGAGTGATTCTCGGTACCGTTCCATAGCCTGGTAATACTCTTTGAGCTTTTGATTGAAAGCATCAACGGCTTCTTTATATTTCTTATGATAGGTGTCAGCTTCTTCATCGAGGTACATGACCGCTTTTTCGGACCAGTACCCCTTCGGATAATAAAGGACATACTTTTGTTCTTCCTGAGTGGCGATGACTTTCCCGTTTTGAAGAATTTCCAGTTTACCAGAAATCTTTTCGTTGAGGGTACTGAAGCCAGCCATATATCGGCGGGTAATAGGCCAGTAATACACGATAGTCTTGGTGGGAGCAATCACACTGTTTTCGTTAGCAATGAGATATATGGTCTCTTCACTCTGGGGACAGAAGCTCTTGCTAAAGGTGGAACCATTAAAGGAAGTCAAGGAGTACACCAGTTGCTCTCTGAAGGGAGTCTCCTGAGCAAAAAGAACACCGGAAAGGACGAGTACAACACCTGTAATCATCAAAAACAGGAAGAAACGCTTCATGCTTTCACCCCCTTCTTACCCATGGCGTAAATAGAGAGGAAAACAAAAACCAACGAATAAATCACGCAGTACAGGACGTGGGTCAAATACAGAGTCCAGTTTTCGAGAACCACACTATCGAGACCCCGGCTTAAATAGGCAAACGGGGAAATCCAATTAATGGTATGAAAGACGTACGCAGTAGCCTGCCGTAGATACAGCATGGACGGTGAAAGAGACTCCTTTTCTATCCCCAGGAACATGCCATATACAAATTGAATGGCCAAGAAGGCCCCCAGAATGGCGATCAAGGTAATGATGGAACTCCGAATCCTTCCGGTGAGTGAGGAAATGAAAAGACCAAAACTCACCACACAGGAAATGAGAAACACTCCCATGACAAGTGCCCGCACAAGCCCTCCTGTGAAACCGAGATTGGTCAGAACACTGACAATATAAAAGTATAGCGCCGTGAATCCCAGAGCGAGAATTCCCAGAGAAAGGTCCTTCAAATATTTGCTCCAGAGAAAACTGGAAGAAGTCACAGGACCATAGAAGAGGACTTCCAGAGTTCCCTGCTCCCGCTCACGGGAAATGGAAATAGCTGAAACGATAACCAGATACAGCGAAATGATGATGAGCGTCAGGTAAAGTGGGTAATTGAGAGGAAATGCGGAAACCAGAATGTCTTCTTCTCTTGTGGCATCCAGAAAATTTTTGAGAATAAAAGAGGAAACCAGAAAAGACGCAAAAAGAGCTCCATAGTAACCAAAGCTATAGAGCGTATAGAGGAAATCTCTCTTAAAGAGTGTCCGGAGTACTCGACTTCCACTCATCGTTATTCCTCCTTTTTCACCAGTTCCACATCCTCAATAACATCCTCAAAGTTCCCCTGCGTAGTACGAAGGAGGAGTTCCAGCAATCCATATCGTTCCTTTTCTTTGTCAATTTGAACCTTGTCCCAGGAAATCAGGCCTTTATTGCGAGCCAGGTATGCTTTTGAATCCCAGAAAAGTTCAATCGGTCCTGCAAAAAGGAGCCTTCCACGGGAAAAATTTTCAGCATCACCTTCGCGTACGTAGAGTCTACCCTCGAGTTGCAGTGGAAAACCTGGAAAATCCGATATGCCTACTCCCTGCGCATCTTTGAAACGAATCTCAATCTCGATACCTCGATCAGTGGGATCTGCAAAACAAATAATCCCAGCCAGCCCAGGGATTTCTTTCCCTTCCATGGTGAAATTGAAAACATTTTCGCCTCGTTTAATCTCCAATTCCTTCGTCACCGGATGGTAGTACGGTGCTTCAGCCTTTAGGGTATATTTTCCCGGGGGGATACGGGTAATTCTATAATCTTTACTCTGAAACAGGATATCAGAACGCTCACCAATCCTCAGAGCGAGTTTTCTAACCACATCCTGAGAGTAAAGGTCCGTAACCTTTCCCTTTAAAATTCCGTACGGTATTCGGGTGTTGAAATAGGTGAGCAAAAGAAGAAGAACCACCACAAGACCAAAGATCGATAAAAAGGCAATCCATACCTGGTTACGCTTTTTCATGACTCTTCCCCCCGTGTCAAGAGCGAAACATTCTGCTGGGTGATGGTGATAAAAGCCTCTTCCAAGCTCATTTCCTTGGCTCTCATGGAAAGAACCAGCAATCTTTTTTCGTAAAGGAAACGAGAGAGCTCAATTCGGTAATCCCAGTCGGTTTTGAGTTCTACCTCAAGGTGATGTCCCCGACAAAGGGCGTGTTTGACGAAAGGAAGCGATGCCAATTCTCCCTCAAGGTCTGTGCAATCTCGGTCAACCTCGACATCAAACACTACAGTGTCGGTGAGCCTGCGCTTGATGTTCTCCATGGTGTCTTCAGCTAAAAGTCTCCCCCGGTTGATGATGGCCACCTTTTTGCATAGCCTCTCCACCTCAGAGAGAAGATGCGAAGAAACAAAAATGGTCCGTCCTAAGCGATTCTCTTCCTCAATGAGGTCGCGAATTTGTTTAATGCTGGTGGGGTCGAGATTGGCCACCGGTTCATCGAGAATCAGGAGTTCCGGGTCGTGAAGCAATGCCCGGGCAAAAGCCAGTTTCTGCTGCATTCCCTTGGAATAGGCTCCTACCTTTTTGTTCCGGTCATTCTTCAAACCCACCGCTTCCAGGAGGCTTTCAATTCGTTTCTCCACATTGGGAACCTGATAGAGTTCCCCAAAAAAGGCGAGGTACTCCTGAGCAGTCATTTCTTTATAGAAATACTGGTTCTCAGAAACAACCCCAATCTTTCGCTTGATGGCCACATTTCGGGGACGCAAATCTTCTCCCAAAAGGTAAATCTTGCCACTGGTGGGAGGGATAAGCCCAAGAAGCATCATGATGGTGGTACTTTTCCCTGCTCCATTGGGACCCAGGAAGCCATAAATATCACCCCTCTCCACTTTAAGGTTGAGGTTATCGACAGCTTTGAAACCGTTAAATTCCTTGGTAAGACCCATAGTTTGAATCATAAACCATCCCCTGACCTCCTTTCTTCGCAATCTCCTTTAAAGATACCCCTTTCCGCAACGAGAAGTTCCGCTTTAATAACCAAGCTTAGTTTAAGAGTGGAAAATACTTATGTCAAAGGTTTTTGTTCTTTTTTTCCTTCCTCAGTCTCCAAAAAATTTCTCCAGCATGCTACAATGAGAAAAAAGTTGGGGGGGTTAAAATGGCGGTTTCTCGGTTCTTAGAAGAATCACGAGTGAACGTAGCGCTGGCCGTACTTGCGGTGATCTTCGTGTTCTTAGCCGTGGTTATGGCTCTTGCAGGTGTGGTCACCGCTACCCGGGAAATGATGTCGGGACAAGCGCCAGTGGGCGGTGGAGGGTTAATTGCCCTCACGGTGGTTTTTGGAATCCTGAGTGCCATCTTCCAATTTGTGGTCCTGTACCAGTGGTCAAGCACCATGAATCAAAATATCGGGAATACCGAAAAAGTGTTCGCCAGCATTAAAGAACATCTGGAAGACCCTCTTCGGGGTGAAGTGGGTTTCTTTCTGAACCGGGTGGGAGAGTATAAAATCATCACCTGGCCCTTTTGGGTGTATCTGGTGCTCTACATCATCGGCCTTTTTGCAGGCTGGTATGCGTTCCTCTTTAACCTTCTCGGGTTTATTTTTGTGGCCGTGTACCTCTCTAACATCTTCAAATCAGCCAATAAGCTTTCCGACCTCAAGGACCGTATTTACCAGTACCTGCAAGAGAAAAAAGGTGTTACTCTGTCAGAACGGGTACACCGAATTAAACGATACAATATCATTCTTTTTATTATTCTTGCGGTCATCACCGTTGCCATTTACTGGCTGTACCTCCTCATTAAACTAACCTTAGAAATCAACCGCTACTTAGAGAGCGACGAAAAAGTTCGTACCCAAATCGAGGAAGCGTTTACCCGCTGATGCTTCAGTATTTGATTGCCCTCAATCTCCTCTTTTTTTTGGCCACCGTGATAAGCGGTGGCTTTTCGCTCTCCAATCTCCTTCGTTGGGGAGCCAAATTTGGACCACTCATTGCCCATGGGGAATGGCAGAGGTTACTCCTGTGCATTTTTCTCCATGGGAATCTCTGGCACCTCTTCTTTAACCTCTATGCGCTTTTTCAGCTCGGTCGCATTACCGAAGGAATTTACGGACAGCGGAAATTCTTCATTATCTATCTTTTTTCAGGAATAACGGGGAGTCTCTTTTCATACTTTTTTAATTTTGACCGGATTGGGGTGGGGGCAAGCGGTGCCATCTTTGGCCTGGCAGGAGTGCTTCTCAGTGGTGGTCTCAAATACCGGAACACTTCGTTAAGTCGCCTGGGAATGAGTATTCTCCCTTTTGTCCTCATTAACCTTTTCATTGGTTTTACCGTTCCAGCCATTGATAATGCTGCCCACGTGGGAGGACTTTTGGGGGGAATGTTTCTCGGTCTTTTGATGGCACCGGGAAATTCCTGGCAACGCTGGAAGAAATATGCCGAAGAACTGGCGTACTGGGCTTTCATAGGCATTCTCGCCTTCGGTATGGTGACATTTTTTTTGCCGTCATTCTCTCCCGGCAGAGCTTCAGTCAATGCCATCATCGCTTTCCACAATCAGGTGAGAGACATTATGCAAACGATCGAAGAAGGCTTTGCCCCATCGCTTTCGACCATTCAGAACCTGAAGCCTCCTGACCCAGAAGCCAGAAAAATTCAAGAACTGCTTCTGGCTCTTGCCCGGAGGGATGGGGATCCACCCCGGCTTTTTTCCGAAATCGAAGAACGCTTCATGTCCTGGAGGGAGACGGTTATGAAAAAATATCAGGGAATTATTACAGAAACGCCGTAGTGTCACACCAACGATGCTCCTTATCGGCATTGCTCTCCTTATCGGTTTTCTCTTAGGAACCACAAAATATGTTCCCCCAAAAATCGTCAACCTCAGAAGTTCCCTAATCAATGGAGGGATCCTTCTCCTTGTGTTTGGGATGGGAATCAGTATTGGTGTGAACCCCCAGATTATCAGGAATCTGAAGACTATCGGTCTTCAAGCGCTGGTTCTTGCTCTTTTATCCTCCCTGGGAGGAATGTTGGGCGCTTTCCTGATGGAGCGGCACTTTCGGAAAGTAATAAAGGGGGAAAAGAACTGATGACCCGATATATGGCGATGAGTTTACTCTTGGGAATCCTCTGTGGGTACTGGAAAATCATACCCTCTTTTCTCTTACAACATTTTCCCGGTCTTGTCGATGTAGCACTTTTTATTCTCGTTCTTGGAGTCGGCATGGAAATCGCCGCGAACCGCAGGGCACTTTTGGAAGTCAAAGTCTGGGGATGGCGAATCCTCTTTTTACCGCTCTCGGGAATGATTGGGAGCCTCAGCCTGGGTTTTTTATCTTCTTTCATTCTCCCGATTTCCTGGTCAGAAACCATGGCCGTGGTTTCTGGTTTCGGATGGTACTCCCTCTCCGGCGCCTTGCTGAACCACTTGGCGGGACCCCAACTCGGAACCACAGCATTCATTGCCAACCTGCTGCGGGAACTCCTGGCGTTCTTGAGTGTGGGGGTAGTATTTCGCTATTTCGGGAGCTGGGCTGCAGTAGCCTTAGGAGGAGCCACCAGTATGGACACCACACTGGGACCAATTGTCCAAGCAAGTACAGGTCGCCTCAGCGCTTTGGCTTTACTGAGCGGTCTCATCCATTCACTCTTCGTACCGGTGCTTCTTCCCTTCTTCGTCAGGTTTCTATAAAGTGCATCTTACCCAATGTCTCGCTTCGGTTTCCACCATCTCTGGTTTCTTCTCATTACTCATTTCTTTCCGTTCGGCAAAACACAAACACAGCCTGAGCCACGAGTGAAAAAACGTATCCCTCTCCTATAGAGTAAAGACTCCCTTATCCATGACCATCGTTCCATCAAATTTGACCGTGGGATTACAGATAATCCCATCATTGTGGGTTTTGGATTCAATCACTCCACCCATATCCACATTCATGCCCAGAGCAATGTGCACCGTCCGAAAAGCTTTTTCATCTTCCAGAATATTTCCGGTAACTCTGGCTTTGTGGTTGGTGCCAATACCAAGCTCCCCCACCACATAGGCGTTGGGGTCACCAAGATTTTCCAGAAAACTCGAAAGTGATTGAGCTTCTTTTCCTCCTCGAATTTCCGTTACCCGACCCTTCCGAATGGTAAGGTATATGGGCTCGGAAAGTAAGCCAATGGGTGCCATGGAACCATCGATAACCGCCAGTCCCTCCACCGATTCTTCCAGCGGAGCAATGTACACTTCTCCAGCCGGCAAATTTCCCCAGCGTCCTTTATCCTGATATAGTCCATCATCGGGGGGAAGACTTGGTTTTCTCCCCTCCAAGCTCATCTTCAGATTTGTGCCCTTATCAGTGGTGATTTCCACCGTCTTCGTTTTCTCCATCAGTCGAGCCAGTTTCCAACTCAATTCCGAAACTTTCCTATAGTCTGCGGTCATTGCCCCTACGGTCATCATGTCTTCGGTGAGCCCGGGCATACTGGCAATTCGTATTCCTTGAGCTGTTGCGTCCATGCGAGCGTGGGTGTGCGTCAGGCTCATGGTGGTCACAAGAAGCGCCACATCACAAGCAGAAAGCGCTGCCCTTACTTCCCGGGGTGGTTCCTCCGCGTGGTACGAACGCGGAGTCATAATAAGAAGGGTCCCATCAACTCCAAGAGCATGGAGGGCCAGGAAGAAAGGCTCTGCCAATTTCAACTTTCCAGTATCAGTAATCACTAAAACACGTTCTCCAGCTCTCACTCCCATACAGTCTCGCACTGCAATCATAGCCCCTCTCATAAGCGGCGCCAGGTCCACCATATCACCCCCTCTATTTTCCCAACCGGTGGGCTAACTCCTGGAGTTTTATATCCACTACCTGTCCCTTACCGATAACGAGCCCTCCCTCAGCCACACCGAAGCGTTGAGACAAATTCCATCCGAATGTGATGGTACCGGAATTCCCTTGGAAGGAATGAAGGTTGCCCCAATATCATTTATCCCCATTTCTTCCGTCCCCGGACATATTCACCTTCAGAAAATGCATCTCAGTGTAACCGAATACACAATCCACCAAACGCGATTGACAGTTTCTTGAATCCCACTTCTCCCTCTACCCTCTACTTTTACTCAAGCACCAAACTACCTTATCTTGAACGGTAGCCTAAAGTTAGCGCTTTTTTCCGAAAATTTGTCCCGCACCACCACTTCCAGAATATAGTCACCCACCTCAAGTCCTTCCGAATTGAAGAACACATCCAGAAAAGCCCCAAAAATCGGGCTCTGGGTGATATATCGGAACGAACCAAATTCCTTTTGGTTCGTTAACTCATTTCCCTCACGGTCATAAAGATGAAAATCCATGACGAAAAAGATATGATAGAGATCGTCTTCGTTGAGAATCGTATAGTTTTTAGGTTCCCCATAAACAAAAATGGTTTCTCCTTTAGCAAATACATTCGAAGCCCTCTTGCGAAAAGCACCAAAACTCTGGGTTCTTTCTTCCACAAACGTTGCCTTTTCCACCCGCATGGGGAGCTTATTCCACAGGCTCAGACGAACCACCTCTAACTTCTGCTGTGCTTCCTCGAGTTCCCCTTCGGTAAGTAACGCTTTGACCTCTTCAAGAAGATTGATTTCCTCCTGAGCGAAAACGATTCCCCAAAAAAGAACTGCTAAAACCATAATCCCCACAAAGAACGTTTGTCTTTTCACCTTTCTCTCTCCTTTAGATAAGGTTTTTCTCATTATATACCAAGAAATGGAGGAAAAGACTATTTCTTCCAATTTTATTCTGAACCACAAAAATAGGAAAGCCACGAATAAAAATTAGGAAAGATTTCCTATTGCCCATCTGGATTTTTTGATTAAGATCAGTTATAAAGGAGGGGTTTGTTAACTCATGATCTGGCAAATGGTTTCCAGAATCTTCTGGCCAGAAATTCCTTTCACAAGAAATGCACACGCTCCACTCTGGAGAGCCTGTTCCACCAATTCCGGCGTATCGTATAGCGAGAGAACCATCACTTTGGTGCTCTTGAATTCTGAAGAAATTGAGCGAACAAGAGCTAATCCATCAATACCCACAACTGCTACGTCGATAATCACCATGTTGGGCTTTTTTCTCCGCAATTCTGGCAAGATTCCTTCACCAGTCAAAGAAAATCCAACGACGGACATCTTTTTATCCCGTTTACACAAAAAGATAAAAGCCTCAACAAAGAGACGACTCCCATCAATGAGAAATACCCGCACCTTTCTCTTCTTCATTTTTTTACACCGCATTAATGGTACAACGGAATCCATTCCCCAAAAAAGTACCTATAGTCCTACATTGCGAAGCGTCCAGTCACATGTTTACCCTGTTCCAAAATCCCGTTTAGAAGGAGTTTTCTATGCACGTTCAGGACCAAGAGATTTTCAGGGATTTTTTAGGAAAGATTATAAAACGCTTCCAGTGCTCTTCGGGAAGCATTGCCCTTTACGACGGTGAAAGCGAAAATTTTAAAGTTGTGGCATCCAAGGGCTTGAGATTAGAGAGGTTGGGGGAAGGAATTGACACCCGCAAAGGAGTCACCAGCTTGATTTATCAAAGGAAAAGGATAATCTTTATTGACAAACAGCATCCATTGCCTTCTCACTTCAACTACCGGCGAGAGCGAGAATTGTGTTCAATATGCTTTCCGCTCATCGATTCAAGAAAACACGTGATCGGCATTGTTTCTATCAACAAAAGAAGGGGAACCTTTCCCAACAATCAAGTTATTTTTCTCAAATTGCTGATTGAGGAAATCTCTGCTCTAGCTGGACAAATCCATTGCAGAGAGGAAGAAGAAAAAATCACGTTGACTCTACAGGATGGCTTTACCAAACTCTTACAGGATTCCGTTCTTGCTCCCATCGAAGTAATGCTGCAGAACATCACAGAAACATCTCGTGATTACGCCGGTGCCCGCTTCGCAGTGCTTCATGCACCACTTTTTACCGCTTCTCCGGCATTCTCTCCTCAAAAAGTCATCTTCTCTCTACCATGGTGGGACAAAGCCAGAAATTCCTCTCCCCATACATCAAAAGGGCATGGAAAGACACCACTCCCCAGTATTTGCAAATGGAATTCAGGATGTACCCTTTTCTCCAGGAACATTTCTCAACCATGCAGAACCACATCGCTGTGGAAATTTACCCCATGACCTGTAACCAAAAATCCTTGGGTGTGCTGCTTTTCTTTCTCGTTAAACCCCTTTCTCAATACCACAGAATTTCACTGACTCTCCTTCTCTCCCTTGCGGGAGTACTCCTGCAAAACCACTTACTCCTACGTGACACCGAAGCTCTGGTCCGTCGTCAGGAACAGCTCAAACTCGCCCAGGGAACTCCACAATAACCTGACTCAGGACCTGGCTGGAGTAAAACTCTACATCGAAGTACGCCAAGGAAAAATAATTTGCAAACCCTTTGACCCTCAAGAAATTTCCTTTACACTGCATAAAGTCGATTCAGTTCTCTGTCGATGCCTGGATTACTCTCGAGCTGTTCTAAAAACCATGCAAAAAAGTATCGATGAAAAGCGCCCTTTGCAGGGAAAAATCGTTGAGGTTCTTGAACACCGCCTCCTACTGGAAGAAAAGAAACCACGCTATACGCTAAAGGTCAGTCTCCCCAATTCCATACTGTCCCCCGAAACCCAGGAAATCGTTCTCCAGGTTATCACCGAGGCCTTGAATAATATTCTAAAACATGCTCAAGCAAAGCAAATCTGGATAAAAATAGGAACCTGGAGGGACAAAATGTATCTTCTCATTCGTGATGATGGTAAAGGCTTTGCAATGCAACACCTGCCTCCTGCACACGGTCTCAATTTTCTGAAACAGCAGGTGGTCCTTAAACAGGGGTCCCTACAGGTTTCCTCGTCACCGGGTCAAGGAACAATGATAAAGGTGGTGCTTCCTATCTATGGGTAAAAAGCCCAAGAAAAAGCTAAAAATTGCCATCGTTGATGACCATCTCCTCTTTGCCGAGGGCTTGAAAGCCCTCGTCGAGGAAAAAGAAAAGCTGGGTCACTGTGTAATTTACCAGAACGGGGAAGAAGCACTGCAAGGTATCCCATTTGAAAAACCGGACCTGGTCCTTGTGGATCTCCATCTTCCAGGGCTAAGTGGCCTTGAGGTTGTGAAAATCCTGCGCGAAAACATGCCGCTTTTACGGATTCTCATTCTGACCATGGATGTTTCAGGACATAGCCTTCTTGAAGCGCTCTCTCTTGGTGCTTCTGGATACATCCTGAAAAGCGCTCCTTTTACCAGAATTATCAACGACATCCAGACAGCCCTCCAAGGAGACATCGTCATTGGGACAGAAATGGCTCAGCACCTGACACAGGGATTCCAGCTTCTCCATTCCGAGCCAAATACGTTAAGGGCTTTCCATGAACTGACCCGAAGAGAAAAGGAGGTGTTGCAACTCATTGTTCAGGGAAAGGACAATCGGACTATCGCTCAAGAACTCTTCCTGAGCGAAAAAACGGTGAAAAACTACGTAACCAATATTCTCAACAAGCTCAACCTCGAGGATCGAGTGAAGTTAGTGGTCTTTTCCCTTCGTGAGGGCCTATCACCAAACGAAGAGAACCGACAATCAAAATAGGGAGGTATAAAAATGAAAAATTCCCTGGTTTTACTCTTACTTTCGCTTTTTATGTTTTTCATGGCTGGGTGTTCTACTTCGACCGTGACGCTACCACCAGATACCATTGCCCAGATTGGAGCAGAAATCAACCGGTTTTTTACTGATCTGGGGAACGCCATGGAATCAAACGATGTGGAACAGGTTATCCCTTTCTATACTTTACCCTTTGAGTTCACCGAACCCGAAGGGACCTCGATCACCATCACCACCACCGAAACCCTCAAAATGTTCATCCGAGAAACTTTTATGGCTGGAACTGTCCAGGAAGACAGCTTCCAGAACTTAAAAATCACCGTGGTCGACGAAGAAAACGTGGTGGTCACGGTTGATGAAATCTGGGTACAGGAGTCTGAAGGCTCAGTGTATGGTGGTACCGACCATTTACGAATCACCCTTGCCAAGGTCGAAGGAAACTGGAGAATTCGTAAGACCGAACTCCTCGGCTGGGATTAATAGAGAAACAGGGACTTTCGTCCCTGTTTCTCCCTCAAAACCAATTTTGACCTTTGGGATAAAGTCCCGAATGTCAAGTTGAAATTTCCCCTTTCTCTTCTGACTTCTGACCCTTCAGCTCCCTTGTCCCCCATTAGAGAATAGAGATACAAAATCTACACAAGGGAGGTTTTAGTGGTGAAAAAGGTGCTTTTGGTATCCATGGTACTGGCGCTAGTTCTCGGGTTAGGTCTGGCCTATGCAGCACAGTTTGAACTGGACTATGGGGAGAAGGACAATACCACGACAATTGCCATTTTCAATGCGGTAGGAGGAGCAACAGTCACCCAGTGGAGCTGGAATTGTGGGGAACAGAACGTTCTGGTCTTTCAGGTTTCTGGCAACGCAATGTCGAACTCTGGTAACGCTGATGCACAAAGCTATGGTGGGTTACCACCGATATGGAGCTTGTCTGATGATAATGGTCCAGAAGGTGGCAACGCAGGTGGTGACGCTGGGGCAATAGCCCTTAGCGGCTCTCTCGCCGTCACCGGCAATATCGCGCTCGTGGACCAACAGGGATCACAGGTGGCACAGAATCAAAGTAATGCTGACGTAATCAACACAGTCATCGCCAAAGTCAAAAGAATTAACCGGGTAAAACTCAATATCGAAGATAGTTATAACGAAGAGGATTGAGTAAGGGGTAAGTCATTTTCAATTTATTCTGAACCTGGGGCTAAAACCCCAGGTTCACACCTTCAAAGGAGGTAATCGTTATGGTCTATAGAAAGGGATTGGTGTTTCTCGGTCTTGCAGTTCTACTGATTTTGTCCTTGACCGGGAGTATATGGGCTTCCAATCGAGCCATACGGAGCTTAGACCCTGTGTACGCATTCAACAGTAGAATCAATCGGGGGCATAAATTGTTTTCCTTGGGTTCTCCCGGGGGGAGGAATGATGGAGGAAATGCGCCCGTTCCGGTCTTTGAGAGTGCTTCCACCGGGATAGTTAGTACCCCGGCTTCAAACGGAAGTGGTGGTAATTCTTCGATACCTCTGAATCTCAGCCTGTATTTGAATCTCATTGGTGTAGCCATTGATGGTCAGGATGTTAGCCAGGGAAATGGATTGGATAGCACCCAGCTGGCTCTGCTGAGTCAGAACGCCACAGCGAATCTTCTTGCTCTCAACATCGCCACCATCATTCAGAATAACATCCAGATTGGCCTTAACCTCAACGTTTCACCGATTATCAACGTGGTGATTGCAAACGGCGTGGATGTACCCGTTAATGTCAACGTGGAAACACCCGATGTCAGCGTCGGTCCCATTGACATTCAGGTAGGTGGAGTGTGATGTGGAAGAAGAGGTGGAAAACACTCCCTCTCGTACTCGTCCTACCTCTTTTGAACGTGTTTACCAGATGCAACCCTGAAGATGCATGGCTCAATTCCGAAAAAGACTTTGCCTCTGAAGATGGGTGTCTCTACCTTTCCACTTCCGCAGCAAACGCAAGTACCATCTCTTCAGCCTATCAGGTCGAAGCTCAGGAATACTCTGCTACTCACTTCACCGTGGTTTCCTGCGTGAATGGGGAGTGTGAAACGTATCACTTTGAGAGGGAAGAGCGTTTTTAATCCAAAAGAAAGAAGGGAACTTTATGAAGAGAAAACAATGGGCACGAATAATTGTGGGTATGGCCTTCACCCTTTTTATAGCAGGGTGTTTTGTCACACCTGCAGAGAAATTTGTTGTCCAGGTCAAAGGGGTGGTCGCTAACCCGGCTGACCCAGAAAAGATGTGTTACCTTGATTTCGAAACCAATCCCGTCATTGTGGAGGGGATCCCACTCCCAAACGCGGAACTCCTCATCAATGGTGATCAGGGAAGCAGGCTCTCTGCAAAAACTGACACTACCGGTGCTTTTGAGTTCTTTGGTCAAGCCGGTGAAGCCTACGTCATCTATGCCACTAAGGACAGTATCCGAATTAAAAAGGGTATCGGAACTCTTGCGACCTCCTTAGACAGTGGGGAAGCGAACTACTTTACCACTTCACAGGTCATCATCTGGGAGGTGGCCAACGAACTGTATCCAAGTTCAATTGCCATTAAAGACATTCCTTTTATTCAACCGACCGCCCCTATTGTCGAAGCGGTCAAGAAAGTCCTGGCAAACTGCGAAGATGCCCAGGGCGACCCTGATGTCCGAGCACTGGTTGTAGCTCTGGTGAACACCCTGTTTGGTGCTCCTGGCGAAGGAGGAGTAGATATCACAGGTGGCGGAGAAGGTAACGCAGGAGGAGGAGAAGGTGGTGCACCAACACCAACACCAACGCCTACAATGACGCCAACTATTCCCCCATCTCAAATGCCCACCATGCCACCCTGTACCTTCTGTAGGTGAACGAACACCATGCATGTGGATTGCGAATAAAATGAAGCTTCTCTTTTCCAGAGAAGCTTCATTTTATATCCTCACCACAAAGAAGGAAGAAAAGAATGAAAGGACCAGTAACGGTACAAAGGATGATAAGAGTATTTCTGGTGGATGACAATCCGTTCCTCCTCGATA
>JBDIWM010000026.1 GCA_039638595.1 Atribacterota bacterium | reverse complement strand
TTTTAGGGTGAAAAGACCTGCTCGACTGATTTTACTTCGGGAACTTCCTCTTTCACTACCCTTTCAATTCCATCTTTCAGGGTAATCATCGACATAGGGCAGGCGCCACACATTCCTTTCAATCGAACTTTCACCACCCCGTCGACGATATCCACAAGTTCGACATCGCCACCTTCAAACCGTAGATAACCCCTGACCTTCTCCAGAGCTTTTTCAACTTTGTCTCGCATTTGGGTAACCCCCATTTACTGTTTTATTATTACACATTAAAACCATTTTTCACGGTTTTATTCCGATATTGGGATAAAGAGGGAATTGCGTACACAACCTTTTCACTTCTTTTTTGATTCTCTCTATCTCTTCGGAGTCATTTCTGTCCTTAAGAGTTTCATCAATAAGCGAAGCAATGATTCTCATTTCTTTCTCACCCATACCCCTGGTTGTGCAAGCAGGGGTCCCAATCCTGATACCACTTGTTACTGTGGGCTTCTCTGGGTCAAATGGAATGGCGTTTTTATTCACCGTTATCCCCACATTGTCCAGAATGGCTTCCGCTTCCCTTCCATTTAAGCCTTTATTGCGCAAATCAATCAGCATCAAGTGGGTATCGGTTCCTCCAGAAACTAAACGATAACCACGGTTTTGCAATTCCTTAGCCAGCGCTTTGGCATTTTGAACAACTTTTTTCTGATATACCAGAAATTCCGAAGAAGCCGCCTCCTTGAGTGCCACAGCTTTTGCGGCGATAACATGCATAAGTGGCCCACCCTGCGTACCGGGAAAGATAGCTTTATCAATCGCTCGAGCAAATTCCTGCTTACAGAAAATCATTCCCCCTCGTGGTCCTCGCAGGGTTTTGTGAGTCGTGGTGGTCACAAAATGAGCATACGGGACAGGAGAAGGATGAACTTTAGCCGCTACCAGACCCGCAATGTGAGCCATATCAACCATGAAAAGTGCTCCAACCTGGTCACAAATAGCTCGAATCCGTTCGAAATCGATAAAACGGGGGTATGCACTGGCCCCAGCAACAATGAGTCGAGGACGATAGCTTTTCGCTTTCCTTTCTAAAGCTTCATAATCAATGGTTTCGGTTTCTTCGTCAACACCATAGGGGACAAATTGATACAGAATACCAGAAAAATTGACCCTGCTTCCATGGGTTAGATGCCCTCCATGAGCAAGGTCCATCCCCATAACAACGTCGTTCGGTTGTAAAACCGAAAAGTAAACCGCCATATTGGCCTGGGAACCAGAATGAGGTTGAACGTTCACATGTTCAGCACCATAAATTCCTTTCGCTCTTTCTATGGCAATTTCCTCAACCCGATCAACAAATTCACACCCTCCATAGTATCTTCGCTCCGGATATCCCTCAGCATATTTATTGGTGAGGATGGAACCCTGAGCTTGCATCACGGCCGGACTAGCGAAATTTTCCGAAGCAATGAGCTCCAAGGTGTTCCTTTCTCGCTCTAGTTCGTACATAATCCAACGATACACTTCCGGATCTTCTTCTGCCAGGTAATCCCACATCGGCCCTCTTAAACCCCCCGAAAAGTACCGTACTTTTTAAAGTAGTTCACTAAACCCCCTTCACTGAGGATATCAATCATCACCTGGGGAAGCGGTCTTGCTTTAATGACTGTTCCCTGAGTGATATCACGAATGGTGCCAGTCAAAAGATTAACTGTAAGCTCATCATTATCCTGAATATCCTTTGTATCACATTCTAAGACCAGGAGGCCACAATTAATGGCATTACGAAAGAAGATGCGGGCAAAAGACTGGGCCAGAATTCCGCGTATCCCGGCAGCCAGAAGAGCTCGGGGAGCCTGTTCTCGAGAGGAACCACAACCAAAGTTCTTTCCAGCAACAATAAAATCTCCCGGCTTAACTTTTTGATAAAACTCCGGATCAATGTCTTCCATAACGTGTTTAGCAAGTTCATTCATGTCCAGAGTCTTAAATTTATACTTGCCCGATATGATATAGTCGGTGTTGATATCATCAGCAAACTTGTGCGCAATGCCTCGAAGTTCCATGGTTTTCACCTCAAATACTTTCTGGGGTCAGCTATTTTCCCCTCAATGGCTGAAGCGGCCACAGTGGCCGGAGAAGCAAGGTAGATAAATGCTTCAGCATTACCCATACGACCTTTAAAGTTTCGGTTGGCCGTCGAGATCACGTTCCATCCATCCCCGGGAACACCCTGATGCGTTCCCACGCAGGGACCACACCCTGGGGTCACAAAGATTCCTCCTGCTTTCACAATTTCTTCCACCCATCCCATGGTAAGTGCCTGTAAAAATACCTCTCGCGAAGCCGGCGCAACAATGAGTCGCACGTCCTGATGTACTCTTTGTCCCGCCAAAATTCGAGCTGCTACTTCCAGATCTTTTGCTCTTCCATTGGTACAGGTTCCGATAAATGCTTGCCGAACCGGTATTTCTTGGAGTTCGGTAATGGATTTTACTGTATCAACCCTGTGCGGCAAGGCTACCTGGGGAGTCAATGATGAACAATCGATATCGATGGTCTCCACATACGAAGCGTCAACATCCGGAAGTACCGGCTCAAAGGACCGTTTAGTCCTCCTCTTGAGCCAGATAAAAACTTTTTCATCGGGAATCATCAGCCCCGCCTTTGCTCCCACCTCAACAGCCATGTTCGAAATAGTCAAACGTTCCTCCACTTCCAGACTTTCAATAACTGGTCCATGGAACTCTATTGCTCGATACGTTGCTCCATCGGCCCCAAGCTGTGAAGCAATGTAGAGGATCACATCTTTGGAAAAAACTCCCTCTGGAAGTTTTCCCCAGAGGTTAATGCGGAGCGTTTCTGGCACCTTGAACCAAAGTTTGCCCGAAGCCATAGCAACTGCAAGTTCTGTGCTCCCCACACCGGTGGAAAAAGCTCCTAATGCCCCATAGGTGCAGGTATGAGAATCTGCTCCCACTACCAGGTCTCCTGGTAATACCAACCCTCGGGCAACCATCAATTCATGACAAACTCCTTCTCCTACTTCGAAAACCCGGATACCAAATTTTTGCGCGAATGCCCTCATACGGTCGTGAAGGCGAGACACCGACTCCATGGGGCTGGGAGCGTTGTGGTCGATGACGAAAAAAATCTTTTCCGGATCAAAAACTTTCTGAGCATTCATTTCTTCGAACGATTGAATGGCTAAAGGTGTCGTTCCATCCTGCCCCATAACCAAATCAATTGGGGCAATCACCAAATCCCCGGCTCTGGTCTCTTTTCCCACCTTTTTTTCAAAAATTTTCTCGGCCATCGTTTTACCCATGTTTCTACGCCCCTTACTTGACTTTGTTTGCTCACCATAATACATTAGTTTACTGAAAAAAGTCAATTGAGGAGGACGATATGGAAAACTGGGAAAAAGAAACTGAGCGAATTGCTTCCTGGATGCGCGAACAAACAAAAGAAGCGGGAGCAAAAGGGCTTGTGTTCGGTATGAGCGGGGGCATCGATTCTTCGGTGGTAGCCGTTTTGGCTCAGAAAACCTTTGGTCAAGAAACCCTCGGTATCCTTATGCCCTGCTATAGCACTCCTCAGGATTTAGAAGACGCTCTGGAAGTAACCAATCGGTTCTCCATTCCCCATCGAGTTGTGCCTCTTGAAAAGCCTTTTGATACGATTTTAGAAGTGCTGGATGAGACAAAAGAAAACCGCGATCTCCCAGTGGTCAATTTAAAGCCACGCCTGCGCATGTGTATCCTCTACTATTTTGCCAATAAACTGAACTACTTAGTATGCGGTTCCTCAAATCGGAGCGAAATCACTGTAGGGTATTTTACTAAATATGGAGATGGTGCAGTGGACATTGCCCCCCTTGCTCATCTTACTAAAAATGAAGTACGGTCCCTGGCAAAGTTCCTTGGGATCCCGGAACGAATCATCACCAAAGCTCCATCAGCTGGCCTCTGGCCAGGACAAACCGATGAGGGGGAAATGGGCATTCCTTATGAACAAATTGACCGCTTCATCACTCGAGGAAGTGCCGAAGAACCATATCTCTCCCGAATCCAGACCATGCATAAAAGGAATCAGCATAAATTGCACCCTCCACTTACGCTTCTTCCCTGAACGCCCTTTTTCTCTGGAGGAGCTCCAAAAGTTCCTCCAGAGTTCTCGTATTGATGATATCTTCTTTGGTGAGCCACGCTCTCCGAGCCTGCGCTATTCCATACTCAATGTAGTCTAAAGAGTTCGGATCGTGGGCGTCAGTAGCGATAGAGAGGAGAATGCCATATTCCTCTTTTGCTTTTCTGGCATCTACATCTTTCAAATCTAAGCGTTCTGGTTGAGCGTTAATTTCAAGAAACGTACCCGTTGCCCGAGCAATGGTAAAGAGTGCATTGCAGTGTACTTCGTACGCACTCCTTTTATTAATGAGCCTTCCGGTAGGATGGCTGATAATCTGAACGTATTTATTCTTCATAGCCAGTTCTAAACGCCGCAAAATTTTTTCCTCTTTCTGATTTAGTCCAGAATGTAAACCCGCTACGACCAGTTCCAGGGTTGCCAATTCGGCATCAGGAAAATCAATTGTGCCATCGCTCAAAATGTTAGCTTCAACTCCATTGAGGAGGTACAAGCTTTCTGCTTTGCTATTCCAGCGGACGATTTCTTTTCGTCTTTCCTTAATTTCCTCAGGATTAAGACCGGAAGCCACAGCGAGAGACTGAGTATGATCGCAGATGGCAAGGTATTCATAGCCCTTTTGAAGTGCAGCCTCGGCCATTTCCTCAACGGAAACCATCCCATCGCTCCAGGAGGAGTGGACGTGAAGGTCTCCCCGGATATCGCGCATCTCCACCAAGACCGGTAACTTTTTCTCCAGAGCTTTCTCAATCTCGCCCTGGTCTTCACGCAACTCCGGAGGAATCCACTCCATCCCCAGAACTTCATAGATTTCTTCTTCCCTCTCCCCTCCCACTTTTTCTCCCGTATCGATACGGAATATTCCGTACTCATTGACTTTGAATCCTTTCTTTAACGCTATCTCCCGCAGCTTGATATTATGAGCTTTTGACCCCGTAAAATACTGTAAAGCGGCTCCAAAACTCTTTTCTTCCACCACCCTTAAGTCGACCTGGATTCCCTCCTGGGTAACAATGCTCGTCTTGGTATCACCTCGGGCCAGTACTTCTTTCACCTGGGGAAGCGTAACAAAAACATCCATAACCTGAGCCGGGAAGGAAGAGGCAACCAGAATATCGATATCACCGATGGTTTCTTTCATCCGACGCACACTCCCTGCAGGACTTACTCGGTTAATTCCCGTCTTTTCTTTAATAACTCTCACTACTTCCCTGACGATAGGCAAGGCCTGCCCCAGAAGCATTCTTTCGCTCCTTTTTTTGAATATTTCCATACCTTTAGCAATTTTCTCTTCACTTTTTTCACCCAAGCGTGGCAAGTAACGTAATTTCTTTTCGATAATTGCCCTTTCCAGATCTTCCACGGTTCGAATACCCAATTCATCGTAAAGGAGTTTGGCAATTTTTGGTCCTACCCCCGGAATCTCAGTTAATTCCACAACTTCTATGGGGATCTCTTTGGTCAATTCTTCAAGATAGTTCATTTTTCCAGTTGACAGATACTCACTAATTTTGGTGGCAATACTCTCGCCAACTCCCGGTATCTCCTTTAATTTTCCCTTTGCCCACACTTCCTCTACCGGTTCTGGCCAGGTTTCTACACGTCGAGCGGCTTCCTCGTATGCAACGACTCTGAAACGACTTTCTCCTTTCATCTCTAGGAGGAGGGCGATATTCCGGAGTATCTTTGCAATCTCTTGATTCCTCACTTTCCCACCTCTTTCCAGATTCTTTTTCAATATGGTATCATTCTATACAAATGAAGATAAAGAAGATTCTGATTCTCATTCTGAGTCTTTTTCTATTCTTTGGGTTTTCATTTTTTGAAGAGGTTTCCTCAAAACTCAACGAGAGAATCATCGAACTCTTCAGTCAGGGTCAGTACGAACAGGTGGTCAAGCTCACCCAGTGGGGAAAATGGATTCAAGATGAAAATATCGCCAGTCTTCGGGTCATTGCGCTTTTAAAACTCAAAAAAGGCCAAGAAGCTGAGAGCGAAATCATCTCTCTCTCTAAGAATCCTCCTTTCATTATGGACCACATTTACTACCTGTACCTTGATTATCTTGCCCAAAAAGGAAAAGTCACCAAGATGTCCCTCTGGCTCGAAAAAATGGAAAAAGAATTTCCCGATTCCGTTCTCTTTCCTCAGGCTTATCTTCTCACCGCTAAAGGCTTCTTAAATGAAGATCTTTCCCAAGAAGCGATACCGTTGTTGGTCAGAGTTCTTATGGTTTCCGCTTCTTTAGAAGAGAAACAAGAGGCTTTACTGCTTCTCTCTCAAGCCTTGGCGAAGCTGGAATATTTCCAGGAAACACTTTGGATACTGCAAAAAATTCACCGTGATTTTCCCCGACGTATCGCTGAAGTCAAATCCATACTTCAGTCCATCGTAACTCAAATCGACTTAAGAGAAATGTCTCCTGAGGTTCAGATTGTAACGCTCGAATTCCTTTCTACTATGGGCTTTTATGACCATGCAGAAAGCCTTACCGGTCAGATTGAAGAAAATACCCTGCCATTACCTCTTTGGAAAAGGTTTTTTACTCTTCAGGCCAAAATCGCCCTCCACTTTGAAAATCTCGAAAAGCTGGAAAATATCTTAAAAAAGGCTAAAAAACAGAGCGAAGAGGAAGTTTTATTCTATTGGGGTGTTCTGGAACAGAGAAAAGCCCACTACCCTCAGGCGATTCAGAGCTACAAAAAGGCTTTACAACTCTTTCCTCAGGGGAGATTGACCTTCCAGGTCTACCAAAATATCGCTTCCTGTTACCGAGCCTGGGGGAAAGAAAAAGAGTATCTTGAAACTTTGAACCAAGTTATTGTCCTCTTTCCGCAAGAGACATCTCCGTGGTGGGAACTCTTTCGTTTTCTTTACCGACGAAACCAACGTGCCCAAGCTCAAGAACTCATGAAGAAACTAATCACAGTAAATAACGAAGAAAAAAACCGGGCACTCTTCTGGTTATACAAATTGGGAAACTCCTCCGGAGAGAAAGGGTATCTTGAGGAAATCCTGAAGGGTGGTGACATCGACTATTACTATGTACGAGCCTGGCAGGAGTTGAAGAAGCTGGATCACCATTCACCCAGTATCCCTCTCTCAGAAAACCTGCCAGAACTGAATGGAGACAACACACTTTTTTCGTCTCTACACTGGCGCAAATACTGGTTTTTGCAAAATGTCCGTTTATGGGAAAACGCAGAAATAGAGCTCCTCTCTCTCCATAGAAATCATCACGCTCCACTGGACCTTTATCTCGAACTCAGCTCCTTTTATGAACGTAAAGGTGACTACCGGAGAAGCATCCTCTACGCTCTATACCTCCGAAATCGACTACGAGAAAACCATCCGGAATTTTTCAAACCAATAGAAGTAAGGATTTATCCTCAACGATTCCTCGACCTCACCGAAGAACTCTCCCCTAATCAAAAATTTGACCCCTATCTTTTTCTGTCACTGGTGCGAGCCGAAAGTTTCTTCCAGGTTGACGCCATTTCGCAAGCTGGAGCAGTGGGACTCGCTCAACTTTTACCCTCCACAGCTTTATGGATCATTGAAAAAGGATGGGTTACACTTGAAGAAGACATCCCCTCCAAGGAGAACCCCAATGCCCTCACCTATTTTTTGAGCCGTCCGGAAATCAATCTTTCCCTTGGAGTAGCATACTTCAATTATCTTTTCGATCGTTTCCAAGAGAACCTCTATCTGGCTATCTGCGCCTACAATGCCGGTCCAGGAAGAGTAGATCAATGGAAAAAAGAACTACCTTTGGACGACCTCGACGCCTTCGTCGAATTCATACCCTTCCGCGAGACGCAGAACTACTTGCGACGCATCATAACCAATTACTTTTTCTATTCCATCCTCTATCGAGGAAACTTTCCTGAGAAATTTTAGTCCATTCCCAGATATTTCTTAAATCGCGAAATTTCCTGGTCTCCCTCAACAACACCAATTTCAAGTTTGATTTTTCTGCTCTCCTGAGGCTTCAGAAAACTCAAACGGTCTGCTTCCCGTTCTATTTTTCTCCCCAAGGGGAAACAATTTCCGGGCTCCATGCCCACCACATATTCCCCTTCACCGATCATTTTCCATTCGGTGAAATAAGGAAGAGCCTGGATGTCAAACTTTACATAGACACCTAATCCCATTTGCTCGTTGAGTAGTAACGAAGCCCCATACCCATCTTCCAGAATCTTGGGATAATGGAGATACACTTTTTCGTAATACCCTTTCTGTGGCCCCTGGAAAGTATTCCAATATTCTTTCCCATCCTCAGCCTGTGCATCTCGAGGCACAGTCTTCACAACTGGTAAGAGGAGTGTGCTTCCTTCGTCAAGGATAGGATAGCCAATGTTGATATGGTAGAGAATCATAAAGGGGCTTTCCTGCCATCCGTCATTGAGAATTTCGTCCTCAATATGGATGACTTTTTCTCCTAAGCGGCTGGAAATTCTTCTTCGCATAACCAGCTTATCACCGAAAACAATGGCTTCACGGATTTTCCCGCTTACCTCCATAACGTAGTCATCGCCCTGCCAGTACCCATCCGCCACCAGATTTGACGCCGGAAGATAGGAAACCCTCCCGTGGAGTCCAAGATTTTCCTCTGACATAAAGGGATGCGTTGAAACATCCTGGCAGGGAGCACCAGCGTACGTCAATCCACAGGTATTCATAAGTCCTCCATGAAAACCTCGCAACCACCCCAATCCCTCCGGTTCAAAGAAGAAAGGAGAGAGGTTTTCAGTATGAGAACGCCATCCTATACTCACCCCTTTATAACTGGTCCAGGCAATATCCAGACCCCTGTCAACAAGAACGGTGTATTGAAGGCCACTTCCAGTAACCACATCTACAATCCGGACACCCCGCTCAAGACCATCCTGAAGTTCGGCAACCCTCACCCCTCCGATTTGGGAAATGTGACCTACCCTTTTCAAAAGCGCTTCTTTGGTCATTTCCTTTCCAAAAATAAGAGCCACTCTATTCACCTCTCATCCTTTTAAAAAATGGGAAACCCTCATTCATTTTTGGTTTTTCTTCCGGAATCGCTTTCTTTTTCTGGATCTCTCTCAGAAAAGGTGGCACATCAAGCTCATCTTCAATAATGATTTTTCCCTCAATTTCACTCTCGAAACTTTCTTCCAGTTCTTCTTTGCTCTCTTCTTCAAAGCGAGTGGCAATAACCGTTACCGTAAGCTCGTTCGAAACGGTGTCTTCCACTTTATATCCCCAGAGAATATCGGTATCGGTTCCAGCATTATTGGTGATAATCTCCACAATTTCGTTAATTTCTCCCAATGTCATATCTGGTCCACCGGTGATATTGAGAATAACTGACTTGGCTCCTTTCACCGATATTTCGAGCAGAGGACTCGAGGTTGCCTCCTCCACCGCCTGCTTGGCTTTCTCCCTTCCCCTTCCATGACCAATACCAATCCAGACCATCCCCGCTCCACTCAGCACGGTTCGAAGGTCAGCAAGATCAAGATTAATATCCTGAGGAAAAGTAATAAGATCGGTAATCCCTCTTACCGCTTGATACAGGACGTGGTCAGCAAATTTAAAAGCCTCAGCCAGGGAAGTGTCCTTCTTGGAAATTTGGAAGAGACGCTCATTAGGAATAACAATTAAAGCATCAACCACCTGCTGCAAACGACGTATTCCTTCTTCTGCCTGCGATTTTCTTTTCCAACCCTCGAAACCAAAAGGTTTTGTGACTACACCCAGGGTCAACGCCCCCGCTTCCTTGGCCAGAGCAGCGATAACCGGAGCTGCACCAGTGCCCGTTCCTCCTCCCATACAGGCGGTCACAAAAACAAGATCTGAACGATCGATAAGTTGAACCAGCTTTTCCCGATCCTGCTTTGCCGCTTCTTCTCCAATACGTGGATCTCCTCCCGTTCCCAACCCACGTGTCAGATTAAATCCAATCTGAACCTTATGGGGAGCGAGGGATTTCTTGAGAGACTGAACATCAGTATTCACAGCGATAAGTTCCACACCTTCGAGACCCGACTCCACCATATGATTAATGGCGTTATTTCCTCCTCCTCCAATACCAATAACCTTTATGACCCCTACTTTTTCTTCTGTTTTTTTCTTTTTTTCTTTTTCAGAAACCTTTGATGTAGGCAACTTCGACTTTGATTTTCCAGCTGCTTTTACATCTGAAACAGGGGGGATCCCTTCTTCTATATCTTTCGTGGTATCCCGGATAAGCTCTCTCTTAAAGTCAATGCGCTCGGAAAAGCCTCTTTTTAGGCTTTTCTTTTTCAAGTTTAATCACCTCTTTTGCCAGGGAAATGTAGTTTTGCGCCCCACTGGAATTGGGCTCATATTCGATAACTGGCACCCCATGACTTGTCGCTTCTGCCAAGGAAATATTGCGGTGGATAATGGTTTCAAATAGGCGATCTCCAAAGTAGTCCTGGATCTCGTTGATGACCTCACGGTAGAGATTCGTACGCGTATCAGCAATGGTGATAAGAACATAAATTTCCGGAGTGTGTCTTAAATTCTCCCGCATTAATTCAACAGTTTCCATAAACTCCTCAATACCCCGCATGGCAAAGTAATGAGGTTGAATGGTAACGATGATTTCACGACAAGCCTTAAGCGCATTAATGGTGAGTATACCCAGAGAGGGAGGACAATCAATTAAAATATAATCAAAGGTCAGATTTGCTCGCTGAATACTCCCATTTAGAAAATCCTCTCTTCCTATCTTATCAACCAGGCGATATTCAGCTCCTGCAAGGTCAATATTGGCCGGTGCAAGATAGAGATTCGGTGTTCGCGTGGGAATGATGACCTCCTTCAACTCCATCCGGTAGGGGCTTTTTGGTGGTTCAAGGGCGTTGAGAATGGTTTTGTCAAGCTCATTCGGCTCAAAACCCAAACCTAAAGTTGAATGAGCCTGGGGATCCATATCAATGATGAGCACTTGACGAGCATGGTATGCCAACGCAGCTCCCAGATTGATACAGGTCGTAGTTTTTGCTACCCCTCCTTTTTGGTTGGCAACAGCAATGATGCGCATAAACCCTCCCAGCATACAACCTTCAACCTGCATTAATCTTAACCGATACAGTAGAAAAGCGTCAAGAAATGTTTTTGCTTTCCACGGGAAAATTCGCAATGGTTTTCAAAAACGTACCTAAAACTAACTCTAGAAAAAGCAAAATTTTTTGGTGTAAAATAACAGATGGGCAAAAAATATTTGATGAGAGGTACTTCTTGTGCCGGCAAACTTACCTCCTCACTACTTTGAAATCGAGGAGAAATACCGCCAGGCAAAAACTCCAGAGGAAAAATTGGAAGCTCTGGAGGAAATGCTTTCCATTATTCCCAAACACAAAGGTACTGAAAAACTCCAGGCAGAAATAAAACAAAAAATCTCCAAACTGAAAAGGGCAGATTCGGAAAAAAGTAAGAAAGGTAAATCTTTTGACCCCTTTTTCATTGAGAAAAGTGGTGCTGCACAGATCGCCATCCTTGGTCCTCCCAACAGTGGTAAATCCACCTTCCTTCGTGTTTTTACCAACGCCCGTCCAGAAGTCGCAGCTTATCCGTTTACCACTTTTTACCCCACACCGGGGATGATGCCGTACGAAGATATAAGAATTCAGCTTTTGGATTTACCACCGATAGGGGAAAGAAAAATCGAAGGGAATTTTGCCAATGCCCTGCGCCGGATTGAAGGAGCAGTTCTTCTTCTTGACGCTCAGAGTACAAAAATCTTGGAAGAACTGGAATTAATTTTAGAAGCACTAAAGGATAGTAAAATCAGGACAGGGACAGAAACCTTGGAACTCCCTTCAGCAAGCTGGTTTTTTCTCCCCACTTTCATTCTGATAAACAAAGTAGAAAGCGAAGAGCACTGGGAAGCGGTCGAGGTGATTCGAGATTTCTACAAAGACCGTTTTCTGGTTCAAGGTACTTCCCTCCATCACCTGGGGGCAGAGGAAAAAAACACCATCAAGAAATGCGTCTTCGATATCGCCGGTATCATCAGGGTGTACAGTAAACCCCCTGGAAAACCTCCCGATTTTGAGCGTCCCTTTATTCTGAAAAAGGGCGAAACGGTGCGAGATCTAGCAGAACAAATCCATCACGATTTATTGAAAAACCTGAAAGGAGCAAGAGTGTGGGGTTCCACCCGGTTTGAGGGCCAATTGGTCCCACCAGAGTACGTCCTTTCGGATCGAGATGTCGTCGAAATCCGGACTTAGCCTGGCATAAAACACTGAATATCCTCGGCAAAAGGATTGCGAGATAATGCATAGCCAAGCGCCCGACAGCCAAAGCAATACGATAGAGAACACGTTCTACATTTTCCCTCTAAAATGCTCTTTTCGGCTACCCTCTGTAAAAGTGTCGCATTGGTGATAGAGTGAAACAGTCCTTCTTTGAGGATATTTCCCAAAGGGTAAAAGAAACGGCGACAGGGTAAAATAGTTCCATCGGGCATGATACAAAATGTTTCTTTAAGATTGCAGGGTGCCCCCCAAAGTTCGATCTCCTTCCCAAACTTTACCAGAAAAGCCCGGTACGAGACCAATTCCAAAGGGGTAACATCAATCTGAGTAAGAGTGATAAGCTTCTGGACGATGTCTTCCCAATCCTGGGCACCTAACAGTTCTTCCGACATCATCTTTCCCCTTCCTTCGGGAATGAAGCGTTCTACCATCAATCCACTAACACCTAGGTTCCGACTCAGAGTAAACATGTCCTCCAGCTCAGAAAAATTTCTTTTATGCACTGTGAACATGAGAATGGTTTGAATAGTGCTGTTTTCTCTTATCTCCTGCAATTTTTTGACCACTTTTTCAAAAACTCCCCTCCCCCGAATAGCATCGTTCGTTTCAGCACAGGCCCCTTCGAGAGAAATTTTCAGTGTGGTTACCTTTTGATAGGCACTGATTTTCTGAATCATTTCCCTGTTAACCAGAAGGCCATTGGTAGTGATGGTAATTTCTTGCACTGGCTCAGAGCAGTCTAAAAGATGGAGGAGGGAAAAGAAACGCTCTCCCAAGAGAAATGGTTCCCCTCCAGTTAAGTTCAAAATGGTCCGACACCCATAATCCTTAAGCTCTCCCAAAAGACGCTCTGCTACCCCAAAAATTAAATGCTCTTTAAAGTCATCCTGAAACTGCGATTGATAACAGTGCCGACAGCGAAGGTTACAACGATTGGTAAGATGCCACTGGAAGTCAATCTTCTTCACTTATCCTTTGACCGCTCCTCCTGCCAGCCCCTGTACCAGCTCCCGCTCGATGAACATAAAGAGAATCACCACGGGAATGAGTGCCAGAATCGCCGAAGCCATCAGATACTGCCACTGCACCGTCCACCGTCCAATGAAATTGTACAATCCCAGAGTAAGCGGCCTTTTATCCATAGAGGTGATAAATGTCAGGGCAAACATAAATTCATTCCAAGCAGAGATAAAAGTATAGATGATGGTGGTCACCACTCCGGGCATAGCCACTGGAAGGAGGATGCGAATAATAGACTGTATTCGCGAACACCCATCAATAAGAGCAGCTTCTTCGATCTCCTTGGGAATATTGCGAAAGTAACCACTTAAAAGCCATATAGCAAAAGTCAGAGCAAAAACGCTGTTGGTAAGGACTAGAGATAAAAGGGTATCCAGGAGCCCCAAAAGGGCAACAATTTTAAAGAGGGAAATGACCACAATGATGGGAGAGAACATTTGCACCACCAAAAAAAGGTACATAAGAAAACTCTTGGCCCGAAATCTGAGCCGAGCCACTGCATAAGCTGCCGGGATGCAGAAAATCATGGTAAGAAGTGTGGTCCCTACCGAAATGATAAAACTATTCTTGAAGTAGGAGCCCAAGGGGTACTTGTACCAGATATCCGAAAAATTTCTGAAATATAGTTCCCGAGGAATCCAGTGAGGTGGGTTGGAATACACCTCACTCACCGGTTTA
This sequence comes from Atribacterota bacterium, assembly GCA_039638595.1. NCBI lineage: Bacteria > Pseudomonadati > Atribacterota > Atribacteria > Atribacterales > Candidatus Caldatribacteriaceae > Candidatus Profundicultor > Candidatus Profundicultor thermophilus. The sequence continues at coordinate 13,026 of JBDIWM010000026.1, read as the reverse complement.
AAGGCCGTAGAAACCATCACAAAAAAGGGAAAAAGGAGAATGATGAGCACAAAAATCACCAGAGGATAAACAGCGTAGAGCCCAGCCCTTTTCATTTAAAACGCCCCTTCTTTAAAGTAGCTACGAGCATAGATGATACTCACAGTAAGGAGAATAGCAAAGGTAATCACTGCCATTGCTGCTGCTGGACCAAACCGCAAGTACTGAAAAGCGTACTTATAAATATAGGTGATCAAGATATCAGTAGAAGTGCCGGGACCTCCCGCAGTGAGAACATAAATTACATTAAAATCATTGAACGTCCAGAGCGTGGAAAGAAGAGTAGCGACAGTTAACACACCGCTTAAAAGCGGTAAGGTTACGAAACGAAACTTGGTCCAGGATGTTGCTCCGTCAACTTCGGCCGCTTCGTAGAGCTCCTGAGGAATTGCCTGTAACCCAGCCAGAAAAACCAGTGCCATAAAGGGAATCCCACACCAGATATCCACCCAGAGGTTGGCTGCAAAAGCCGAACCCGGTTCAGCCAGCCAGATAGGGGGATTTTTCCAGATACCCAGAACGCGCAGAGTATGGTTCAAAAGTCCAAAATCATTGTTATACGTCCACTGCCAGATCATGGCGCTGATGGGCACTGAACTCGCCCAGGGGATAATTACCAGGGTTCGAGCCAGTTTTTTCCCCAAAAATTCAACATTAAGAAGTAATGCAATCACTAATCCCAGACCTGTCTTGACCGCCACTGCAATGGCTGTCCAGATGCAGGAACGCAGAACAACCTGCCAGAACTCGGGCTTGTCAAACATGAATCGGAAGTTCGCCCACCCCGAGAAAGACATCAAATCCCCTAACTTGTTGACCCGAAAAAACGACATAAGAATTACATAAACAATGGGATAAAACATAAAGACAAGTAGAAAAACCGAAGCAGGCACCATAAAGAGGTAGGCAACAACCGACTCTGTCCTCCAAAACTTCCCTCTCACCAACTATTTTTCTCCTTCTTCCTTCAATAAAGGGTTGGGAGAACAACATCTCCCAACCCTTTCTCTTCACATCCCTCGAATCGAATCAATCTCCTGCGCTGCATCATCCATGGCTTTCTGCGGCGTTTTTTCTCCTAAGAATGTTGCTACAATGTTATCCCAAATAATATCGTTGCATTCCGGCCACTCCGGCATAAGAGGCCATCCTTTGGCCCCAGGAATCTGCTGAATCATCACCTGATAAACCGGTTTCTGGAAGAAAGAATCATTGGCCAGAGATTTTGTAACTGGTGGAAATCCAACCAGTTTATCAAATTCCAGCCTCCAGGGATCTGAGTAGAAGAAATCCAGGAACTTTGCTGCTTCTGCTTTTACCTGAGAGTCTTTGAAAAGCACGATTGAATCGGTAATGATTATAGTGCTCTGTGGCTTGCCTTCAAAGTGAGGCATGGGGGCAACGCTCCACTGGAACTGTGCTCCTCTCTGTTCCAAGAGCGCCGCAGTAAACCCTCCACTAAAGAATATCCCCAGGTTTCCAGAGATAAACAGATCCTGCAATTCATCCCTTCGGTAAGCAGCTACCCCTGGTTGAGTCACTTTATACGTATTCACCAAGTCGTTCATGAAAGTGAGGGCACCAACACCGGCTTCATCATTAACAGTGCACTTTCCATAACTCCCATCGGGGAGGATTTCAAAGAAGTACCCACCGTTACCAAAAAGATAATAAGCGTATTCAGTTAATTCGACGTATTTTTTTCCACTCATCCCCACCGCATAAAATTTTTCTTCGGGTTTATTAATTTTCTGCGCAATCTGGAGCATTTCCTCAAAGGTCTCCGGAGCCTTATCGATCAGATCTGAGCGGTAGTACATTAATCTTGTTCCTGCTGCCACAGGCAAACCATAGAGCACTCCTTTGATCTTTCCTTCCATGAGAGCAGGATCAATGTTGTTAAGAAGGTCCTTGCTTAACCACTGCTCAATCGGTTCCACTACACCCATGTCCATAAGCTCCAAAAGCCACCGGGTTCCAATGACCGAAAGGTCAGGGGGTTGTTTCCCTGCCACAAAGGAAATTAGGCGATCATGCATCTTATCCCAGGGAGTGGAGATAATATTCAGGTCAATATCTGGGTATTCTTTCTCAAAAGCAGACTCGAGATTCGCTGCGTAGTCCGGGGTAAGACCATCATATTCTGCCCATAATACACTTACCTTCTTTTTCTGAGCGGACGCACCCATCACCAATCCCAAAAGGAAAACAACCACTAAACCAACAGCCATCCATTTTTTCATGCTCATCCCTCCTCAAGACTCATGGTTAAATTACACTTCAACAACAAAAACTTTTTCCCATTTCCCTTTCCTATCACCTTCTTTCTTCATGTTTTCATTTTAGACCATCCTCATAATACAATCAAGGTTCGAAGAGAGATTCGCTAAAAGCGTCTCCCAGGAGTAACGGTACGGAGGGATAAATTCGGCAATGAGATAATCATCGTACCCCACATTTTTCAATGCCTCCATCACTTTGGGCCAGTTCACATCCCCTTCGAGGGGCAAGCAAAAGCCATCGATGGTCCCCACCGCTACCTTGAAGTCTTTCACATGGACGGTGGCGATGCGCTCTTTTAGGATGGAAATCCACTGCTCCGGATATCCGCAAAGAAGGACATTACCGGTGTCAAAATGCACCTTTACAAAAGGGTTATTGATGCTATCTACAAAATCGCGAAATTCAAGAGGAGAAAGGAGAAATTTATTCCATACGTTTTCTACTCCCAAGATAACCTGAGCCTCCTGAGCCAGAGGGGCAAGCTCTAAAAGCGCTTCTTTAGCCCTTTGCATGGCCATATCGTAGGGAACAATTTCGGACTGTGGATCCCAAGGGACATTGACATACCCCGGAATCACCAGAACCGATTTTGCTCCTAGTACCTGGGCCACCTCTATGAGTTTTTTAACAATGTCCCGAGCCCTGATCCGTACCCTTTCCTCCCGCGACACAAGGTTATATTTCCAAAAGAGACCACAGGCCAGACTCCTCACCTCAATCTCATTTGCTTCAGCAAAGGAAATAATCTCTTTCCACTTAGAAAGCGGCTGATTCAAAGACATTTCTCCTTCTTCATTCAAACAAAGCTCAATCCCATTGAAACCGTATTTTCGGGCAACCCGGAGGATTTCTCGAAAAGATAAAGAGGCTGGGAAAGCCCATTGATTAATGCCTTTTTTCATCATTATACCTCCCTCTTTTTAAATCTTTATTTTCCTTTTGCCGATAAAAGAGATACCGCAGGCAGAATACCAAGAGGAATAAGCATAGCCAAAGAACCAATGAGGGGAATAACCTGGGAACTAAAACCATAGTACCAGGATAACCCAAATCCTATGACCACACCGCATATCATGCTGACTATGGCTCCGTTGGTGTTGGCCTTTTTCCAGTAGAGACCATAAAGATAAGGAGCAAGAAAAGCTCCTGCAGTGGTTCCCCAGGAAATTGACATGAGGTTAACGATAAAGGTAGGACGATAAAAAGCAATGAGAAGGGAGAAAAATATGAATACTCCGCACAGTATTCTCATTACCAGAATTGACCCTTTTTTCGAACGGAGCGATAGAAGATCAATGGCAATAGCTGAAGAAGAAACTAGTACCAGCGACGAGAGGGTAGACATGGACGCAGCAAAGATGAGTAAAAGCAAAACCATACCAAAAGACACAGGCATAAACTGGGCAACCAGTTGGGGCATTAGAAGTTCTGGGTTGGGTTTCCCGCCTATTTCAGGAAGTCTACCAAAGAAAAGGTGGGTCAATGCTCCAGAGAAGTACGCCCCAAAGGTGCAGACAAGGGCAAACACGGTAGCAATCACCGTTGCTGCAAAAACAACTCTCTCGTTCTTTATGGAGTAGAATTTCTGAACCATCTGTGGCAATCCCCAGACCCCGAGGCTGGTCAAAACCACCAGTCCAAATAGAGGCCAAAATCCAGGCGCTCCAATCATACTCACCAGTTTTGGATCGATCGCTCTCAAATTGGTCATCGCCCGAGCAAATCCTCCTACTTCAGGTCGGCCCAGAACAGAGAAAATTAAAAGCAATGCCCCAAAAAGCATAATAATTCCCTGCACCAGCCCGTTAACGCTGACCGCGAAGTATCCACCCATAATGAGGTATGCCCCCGTTAAGGCAGCCATGAGTAGGAGCGCATAAAAATAGGGGATTCCCACCACAGCGTCGAAAAGATAACTGAGACCCATGTACACCGAAGCAGAATAGGGCATCAAAAAAATAAAGACGATGAACGCCGAGAAAATTTTTAGAAAAGGGCTATTATATCGCTTCTCAAGAAATTCAGGCATGGTCATGGTTCCCAGCTTTTCGGTAACCTGTCTTGTCTTTTTAGCAAGCACTATCCAAGCCAGGAGTGAACCCACGATGGTATTTCCGACTACAATCCAGAGACTGGATAAACCAAATCCCCAGCCAATTCTTCCCGCATATCCTACAAAAAGCACAGCGCTGAAGTACGTCGTTCCATAGGCGAACGCAGAAATCCAGGGACCCAAACTTCGATTTGCCAGGAAGAAATCTCCTACGGTCTTTGTCCGACGCATACTGTAGTATCCGATAGAGAGCATAACCAAGATGTAGACAAAAAGAATCACAATCTTCACTTGAATTTTTCCCTCCTTATCATTATATTTTTGTCATGGACATTGAAAAAGCTTTAACCATTCTACAGGAAGCAAAGAACACGTGGCAAGACCAGACCCTGAATGTTCTAGAGAAAAACCCCTTTTTGCTCCTTGTGGGAGGGATATTGAGCCACCGTACTAAGGACAAAACCACAAACGAAGTCCTCAGGAAGTTAAAGTTAGTCGCCCAGGATCCGAAATCGTTGTTGACCATTCCCGAAGAAAAACTGGCCGAAATAATCTATCCAGTAGGTTTTTACCGAAGAAAAGCCAAAATCCTGCACCAAGTCGCTCGGATTCTGGTTGAGGAATATGGCGGGCAGATTCCGAATACTATAGAAGGCCTCCTTCGGTTACCAGGAGTGGGAAGGAAAACGGCCAACCTCGTGCTCTCAATTGCCTTCAATAAACCGGCCATCTGTGTAGATACCCATGTGCACCGCATTGTGAACCGCTGGGGTTACGTCCAAACCAGAACTCCTGAAGAGAGCGAACAGGCCCTACGAGAGAAATTACCAATCTCTTACTGGGTTCCTTTCAACCACCTCCTGGTAGTATTCGGACAGAATGTGTGTCTTCCCCGCAAACCCAAGTGTTCTACCTGTCCGATAGAGACGTATTGCCCTAAAATCGGTGTTGACCACCGGTAATTCGCATGAAATACTGGATTGCCCTTGGTTGCGTCATTTTTTTTGGTTTGGGAGCGTGTTGGGCATTTCTTTTTCACAAAAAATTTCCCAAAGAGATCATCCTTTGGAGCTTACTCTCAATACTTTTACCTCTTTTGCTTCCCTACCAGCTCATCGAAAAATCTCTGCTTGATTACGAGGGAGGAACAGCATGGGCGTTTTTCTCAGCTTACGCGGTAAGCATTACCGAACTATTCATTCTTCTTATCCTTCTGATTCTTGCCAAGAATCAAAAGCCAGAAATGTTTGCCCAAAATAAAGAGGTCTTTGCCGTTTCCTTTTTTCTCGGTCTTCACTTTGGATGGGGCAAGGTTTTTCGGGATTCTTTGCTTCTATCTTTTCATCATCTCTCTGTGTATTACGGTTACAGTCAGTTCATGGCTTTCCCTTCGCTTTCCTACCTTGTTTCCAGAATTATGAGAACAATCTTTGATGCCCAGAATGGCGCTTTTCTGGGTATCGCATTGCTCTCTCCCTATGGTTGGCCTCCTCGGTCCGCACTTTTGTCTTTCATTTTTGCCTTTAAAGGAATACCAGGGTTTATTGAAACCACCATACAGTTTGTTCCCAGATTTCGCTTGTTTTCCTCTCTATACCTCGTTAGTTTTTTCCCTTTAATCATCATTATCGGGTTTATCGTCATCCAGCGTCTCCTGCAACGGAAAGAGGAAGAAAAACGATGAGATCCCTGAAATGGATTTTTGCTTTGACCATTCCTTTACTTCTCTCCTGTACTATCTTCGCTCAGGAAAATGTCTTCTACTATCAGATCCTGACCCCTCATGGGGAGGAAGGGCAAATCCAGTATGTTGTTGAATCCCTCGACACTTGCTTCCACGTTGTTTCATCGCTCATCACCACTCATGGCACAAGCAGAAAAAATTCTGAATTTTTTACCTCTCACAACTGGGAACCAAAACTCTCTTATAAGTGGATTCAAACCCCAAGGGGGGAAGTGGTATTAGAGTCACGCTATTACGAAAACACCATTACCCTTCAACTCCAGGCTCCCTGGGGAGAGAAAATGACCCGGCTCCATTTTTCACCCCCGGTTTTCGATGTTGAAGAAGTGCCTCTCCTTCTCAGTGCTCTTTTAGAAGGGAAAACAAAAGAAGGGATCATCTCCATCTTCATTTCGGTATCAGGCATGGTGTGGAAAGGGAAATTTCGGAGCGTAGAGGAAAATGGTGAAGAAATCACTTTTCGTTTTACTTTGGCTGGTGAAGTGATGTTCTTTCGCTACCGTAAAAATGACCTGATGCCCCAAGAGATGCATTTTCCCCACAGAGGATATACACTTCTCTTGCAGGATGTCACTCATGGGGAAAATCAAGCGTTATCACTTGACCGGCGTAAAGAGGAGGATTGATAACCATGGAATGCACTGCACCGCAGTACCCACAACGCAGTTCCACTTGGTGTTTGAAATCCAAAAAGACCCACTTTCCAAGATACGTACCGGGAATAAGGTATCCTATCTTCTTGCCATCTACATATAACTCACCGTTTATATCCTCCCGAGAAGAAAGAAAATAGATAACCCCTACTCTCGTTTCAATCCCTACGCCCAGACCAACCCGGCAACCGGAAAGAAGGAAGCTCAAAAAAACAAAAATTGTAATGGCTACAAAAAAATCTTTTCTTCCCAAACCCTGTTATCCCTCTTCTTAGAAACGCCCTCGCCCTATGGTTATCGTCTGTCCACTGTACGTAGGACGGAAGGAACCACTATAGGTTATTCCATCAATGGGACTCCACACTTCTAAAGAATGAGTTCGGTCAAGCTCCATCCGGATATAAGCAGTACAGTATGGTCCACCCCACCCATCAACCCGGTAACCAGTATCTTGACCATCAATGTACACGTATCCATAGATATAGGCATCATAGGTGCATATTCGTACGTTTCCCATGACCGGTACCCCTGGACCAACGATGAGCGTTCCACTGCACCCTGCAACCGAAAAAACCAACCCCAAAAGCACTAAAAATAGCGTGACCTTCTTCACTTCGATACCTCCCCTCTTCTAAAAACCTAACACAATTTGGGCTTACTTGTCAACGAAAACGACCTTTCTTTGTTCTATCTTTACCAATCCCGAAGAAGCCCGCCTCAGCCGGTCCATAATTGCCCTCCCCAACCCCTTTTCTTCCACCGGAAGAGCAATGATACCCTGGAAGGAAGACTGCTCCAGTTCCCGCAAAGTCGCAAAAAGACGACTAGCAACCTCTTTCAGGTCTCCCTTATGGCTTAAAACGAAGACGTTCTCTTCCTGTACATATATGGGAAAGGGAGTGAGAACAGCAAAATTTCCAAACTCCGAAAAAGGAAAGTTCCGGACATCTCCCTCAAAAAGGTAAAGGGGCAAGCTGGGAGCATAATGTTTTCTGGTCATCCCCGGCGAAAGAATCCGCCGAGAAGAAGAAATCACTTCCACTTTACCAACAACTGCTTCCAGTTCCTCCACGCTCAGAGCCCCGGGTCGAAGAAGAAAAAATCGCCCACTCTCCATAAGCAAGACGGTTGATTCTATTCCTAATTCACACCTCCCTCCATCCAGAATGAGGTCCACCCGGTTACCAAGGTCTTTTTTGACAGCTTCAGCATGAGTAGGACTCACCCGACCAAACCGATTGGCACTAGGTGCCGCTATCGGAAAACCCGTTATGCTAATGAGAGAAAGTGCCACAGGATGAGCAGGCATCCGTACCGCCACCGTAGGAAGTCCAGCAGTCACAATATCAGGAACATTCTCCTTTTTAGGCAACACCAGAGTCAGTGGCCCAGGCCAAAATTTTTCTATGAGCATTTCCACTCTGGAATTCATCGTTTGCCACAGAGATAATACCATTTCCTGCGACGAAACATGGACAATCAAAGGGTCAAAATGGGGTCGACCTTTTACTTCAAAAATTCGAGCGACCGCTTCGGAAAAAAAGGCTACCGCTCCCAAACCATAAACGGTTTCGGTAGGAAAAGCAACTAATCCTCCCCGTTTTAGAATTTCCGCTCCCAATTGAATATTTCCCAGAAGAGCTGGTACGATTTTCATCGCGGTTCCCACTTCCCCACCTCAGCACTCTTATGATAAGCATACCATACTCAATCACATTTATGGTTTCCTAAAACATCAGCAAAAACAAAGCAAAAACTTTGGAATGGCAACAACACCTTTAAGTACGGTTTAAAAAAGAGTAACATGACTATTTTTGTTTCAAACGGAGTGCGTAGTGATATTTTTAAAATAAACGAGCAATCTTCAATGACAGCTATTTTATAGTTTACTCCTCAAACCTTTTGCTATAGAATACCAAAAAAAGCGGAGACACAGATGAACTGGCAACCTATTATTCTGGGTGGCATTCAGGGGCTTACAGAATTTTTTCCCATTTCCTCTTCGGCACATCTCATTTTCTTCTATCACTTCTTTTTCAGAGAAACACCCTCTCTCTGGTTCGACGTCATCCTTCACGGGGGTACATGGCTCGCAGTGCTACTCTATCTTTATCCTTACTATCGTCGTCTCTTTCGCAGGCCTATTCTGATTCTTAACGTTCTCCTTGCCACTGTACCAGCTGGAATCCTGGGTTACCTTCTGGAAGAAAAAGTAGAAAGCTATTTTCGTACCCAGTTTCAACTCACATCCTTAATTCTCTTCTTTTTGGGGGTGGTTTTTCTAGTTTTCAGAAAAGAAGGGTTCAAAGATTTAGGAGATATGACCTTTTCAGAATCCTTTTTAGTGGGCTGCGCACAGGCGCTGGCTCTCTTCCCTGGTGTTTCTCGTTCTGGAATTACTTTACTGACATTGTTTGCCCTCAACTTTAAAAGAGAGGAGGCGGTTCTCTTTTCTTTTCTTCTCTCCCTAACCACTATAGGAGGCGCTTTCCTGAAAGGCATTTACGAGATACGAGCTAGTTCCCTGTTTCCTTCGGTAAACCTATGGAGCGGATTTATTGCCTCTTTTGCTTGCGGGATACTCGCCTGCTTTGTGCTTCTCAAGGTAGTTAGACACAGAGGCCTTCGCCCGTTCGGATATTATCGCATCGTTATCGGTATTATTACATTTCTTGCCTTTTATTTTTCTAAAACGTAACTTCTTCGAGAAGAATCTTAATTCGTTCCCGTAAAATCTCCTCAACCTTACGGAACAACCATTCTGAGTACGTTGACACCGGAAGCCACACTTTGATTCGTCCGTCTTCGAAGATGATATTAATCCCTTCTTCAATTTCGGCTTCCCGCTGCACCGACTCTCTCAGGAAGCTATTCAGAATATTGAAAGGCATAAAATACAGCTCATAAGGGCTGTCCAGCTCGTACTCCCAGTAAAGATACACCGTTTCTTCATACCGATATGGGACCGGCTCCAGTTTTAATCGAATCATCGCACCACTCCAAGAGCAAAGTAGGTTCCAAAAGCAAGAAGTAAAACTCCACACACACCCACCAGGCTCTTGTACACATTGTACGAAAAAATGTTTTTACCCCGATCCAGGGCAAACGAAACCGAGCTGTACCATACGAAGTCCGAGAGGATATGCCCTCCAAAAAAGGCAACAATACCAAGGAGATGAAAACGGCTTGCAGAAACAAGCAGCGCCAGACCCACCGTCACCCACCACATCAACCAGTATGGATTTGAAACGCTGGCTATAAGACCACGAAAAACCAAATTTTCTCTCCTGGTTGTTTTCTCTCCTCTTTCCGTTGCCACCTTGAGGTTTTGCATGTTGCGGAGCATATCGATACCAAAATACACAAGAATCAAGCCGCCTACCACACCGATACTCTGATAAACAACACGATGAGAGAGAAAATTCCCCAAGCCCAAAACTAAAGCTACAACCATGCCAAGCTCGAGAATTCCATGTCCCACAACGGTCAAAGGTCCCGCTTTATACCCCATTTTGAGGCTTCCAGAAAGAACCAGCGCCAGAAGCGGACCAGGCATCAAAGCTCCCGAAAAGCCAATCAAAAAAGCACTCCCAAAAATAGAAACAATTTGAAAACCTTCGTTCACTTTGTTCCCCACACCTATCTGGTGGAGGCGGCGGGAGTTGAACCCGCGTCCAGAACTCTCGAAAGATAAGAGCCTACGAGCGTAGCCTCAGCTCCGTTTACCCTTCTCCCTCCCTGAGGCCAGATGGAGAAAGGATCCCTCGAGTTTTTTTCGGTTTCCGGTACTCGAGGAATCCCAGAAACCTATCCCGCTTTCTTACACCCTTAGACTTAGCAGGAAGTCAGTCTAAGGGCGTGCTACAAATTACGCAGCAAGTGCCAGTTCGTTGTTGGCGTTTATGTTTTTCCACCTTTTTTACGAGCCCCGGTGGAGACCTCGGCCCGCCTCTTATCCCTCGTCAGCGCCCTGTCGAGACCCTTACGCCCCCCTATGCGTTCCACTTGGTTACACGCTGTAACGCCCGTTTCTCCTCACGCTCTTGAATTTCTCTTCGGCGGTCGTAGAGCTTCTTCGGTTTAACCAGAGCAATTTCTACTTTTGCCTTTCCTCTTTCGTTAATATACACCCTTAGGGGAACAATAGTCAATCCTCGCTGGACGGTGTATGAACCCAAACGCAAAATTTCTCTCTTGTGCAACAAGAGCTTCCGTGGCCTTCTGGGATCATGATTGTATACATTCCCATATTGGTATGGTGCAATATACATGTCATAGAGCCATGCTTCACCTTTCTCCACTTTAGCAAAACTCTGATCCAGACTCACAGAATGACTGCGAAGCGATTTGATTTCGGTTCCCCGAAGAGCAATACCCGCCTCTAACGTATCAGTCACAGTATAGAGGTGTCTTGCCTTTCGATTTTCAGCAATAACTTTCATCGTCCATTTTTAAAACCCAGCATCACTTTTAAAAATTCCCCTCTGCGGATTCATACTACTTTCCTTTTCTTAAGTTGTCAACGGAATTTTAGTCCTTCTTTACTCTATGCAAAAATTTTTGAGAAAATACCTATGTTTTTTGTCTCTTTCTTCAAATTCGTGTTACAATTTCTCTAAGAAAAATACGATGAGCAAATGCTCATCAGGGAGGGATAATCATTGCCTACCCTGGAAGAAAAACTACAGATGTTTTACACCATGTACCTGATTCGTCGTTTCGAGGAAACGGCAGAAGAGTTGTACATGGAAGGGAAAATATGGGGCACCTTTCACCTGTATATCGGGGAAGAGGCCGTGGCGGTGGGTGGATGTGCTGCACTCCGTCCTGAGGACTACATTACTTCTACTCATCGCGGCCATGGTCACTGTATTGCCAAAGGAGCAGACGTGAAAAGGATGATGGCCGAACTCATGGGAAAGAAAACGGGTTATTGTCTAGGCCTGGGTGGTTCGATGCACATTGCTGATGTTGAGAAGGGAAACCTGGGAGCCACCGGGATTGTTGGCTCTGCAATCCCCATCGCGGTAGGCGCTGCCCTGGGATGCAAATTGATGAAAACGGGGAGAGTTGTTCTATGCTTTTTTGGGGATGGTGCCGCCAACACAGGAGCTTTCCATGAAGCCGTCAACCTGGCCGCGGTTTTGAAGCTCCCGGTTGTCTTTCTCTGTGAAAATAACCTCTATGCCATGTCTTTCTCTACCAAAAAAGCCTTTGCTATCCAGGATATTGCCGAACGTGCCGCAGGATACGGAATCCCAGGAGTAACCGTGGACGGGATGGACGTCCTGGCCGTGCAGGAAGTGGCTATTCAGGCCGTAGAGCGGGCAAGAAATGGTAGCGGACCGACACTCGTTGAAGCTAAAACGTACCGTTTCAAGGGTCACTCTAAAAGTGACAAGAACGTGTACCGTACCAAAGAAGAGATCAAACAGTGGATAGAACGATGTCCTATCAAGAGGTTAGAAAATCATCTTAAAGAGGTAGGTGTAAGTACCTCAGAATTAGAGCGGTTGAAACAGAAAGTCGAAGAAGAAATTCAAGAAGCCGTTCAGTTTGGTTTAACAAGTGAAGAACTTTCCTTAGAAGAAGCAAGGAGGCTGGTCTATGCCGAATAAAACCGTCACGTATGCTGAAGCAATTCGGGAAGCCTTAAAAGAAGAGATGCGTAGAGATCCCACAGTTTTCCTCATTGGGGAAGACATCGGTGTCTACGGTGGTGCTTTTGGTGTCACTCAGGGGCTCATTGAAGAATTTGGCGAAGAACGGGTTATCGATACCCCCATTTCAGAAGCAGCCATAGCCGGTGCAGCAATTGGTGCTTCTCTGGTGGGTATGCGACCTGTAGCGGAAATCATGTTCTTTGATTTTATGACTTTATGTGCGGATCAGGTGGTAAACCAGGCAGCAAAGATACGATTCATGTTTGGTGGTAAAGCGAAAGTCCCTATGGTGCTTCGTGCCCCGGTTGGATCAGGTACCGGTGCCGCAGGACATCACTCGGGTAGTTTAGAATCATGGTTCACTCACATCCCCGGTCTCAAAGTGGTTGCACCGGCAACACCTTATGATGCAAAGGGACTTTTGAAAAGTGCTATTCGGGATGGCAATCCGGTACTGTTCGTCGAACATAAGCTTCTTTACCGGACAAAGGGAGAAATTCCCAACGAAGAATATCAGGTCCCCATTGGAAAAGGTGAAATTAAACGTCAGGGTAAAGATGTTACCCTCATTGCCTATTCTATCATGGTCTC